>JAYVJU010000174.1:0-7796 GCA_043769035.1 Ferruginibacter sp. | reverse complement strand
ACGTATAAATTTATTCATGTTTGGCAGAAGAAAAATGGTGAGTGGAAAATATCAAGAGTAATTAGCTATGGACATGACTGACCAAAAATAACGGCAGGCCTCCGCCTCGGTTAGTTTCCCACTAACCGGCCGCTTCGGTCTTCGCTTGTTCTTCTCCTAATGTTTCTCCCGGCGGAGTTTTAGCAAAAAAATTGTACTCTAAATTATAAAAGCTGTTTGTAGTGCGGAGGGATAACGCCACTTTAGCTGCAACTATAATTTATCTGTATTTTCAGCAGGACAAGCAAAGCCTGTAGCAGTTTTCATCATCAACTTTTATATCTTCTTATAAAGAGATAATGACCATATAAACTACTACCGGAATTTTCATCCCGGTAGCAGTTAAAAACTAATTTTACTTTTATCTTGCTGTAAGTCCGGTAGCACCAACGGGTACGCCGCTTATATTTTGCAGCAGGCTTAAGCTGCCGTTATTGGCAACGGCATACACGCCAATGCTATGGCTGCCCGAATTTAAAGTGTATAAATATTTTGAGTTATTACTTAATGCTGCGTCAATAGGTCCCATATCGGTTGTTGCTGCTACAGCTGTATTTACACTTATACCACCGGTGTAAATATTTACATTAAAATTTGTAAGGTTATTACTGGCAGTATTGGTAGTATATGCATATTTACCGTTGCTGGTTATTACAACCCAACAAGCCGCACTTTGCCCTGCCCCAACCGAGCCTTTAACCAGTGTAATATTTCCGTTATTGCTTATGCGGTAAGATGAAAGCACACTGGCGCCGGGTGCACCACCAACAGCCTCTGAAACAAAAATATTTTTATCTGCTGCCGCAGCAAAACCAAATGGTGTTGGGCTTGCTGAAGTAATGCTGTGCATAGCACCAGGTATTCCCCATTCATTTACCGTATAGGTCAAAATTTTATTGGTTCCTTTTTCTGTAATTACTAAAACTTTTCCATCGTTAATAAAAGATACCTGTGCAGGCCCGGTGCTTGCAGCACTCAGCGGCATGGTAGAATTATCGATTGGTTCAAGCTTTCCATTATACTTTAATCTAAAGCCTGAAATATTATTGGTACCGCCGCCATTTAATACAAATACAATATCATTATGTTGCGCAATACTTACCGGACGCATACCTCCGGAATTTACTGTTGACTTTAAGGTTAAGCCTCCACCTTTAATTTTAAAAGATGAAATGCTGTTGCTACCGGCGTTTACTGCCAGCAATACATCCTCGTCGTTATCATCGCCTGCCATAATTATGGCGTCCTGGTTACCTAAGCCTCCACCAGTACCAGTACCACCGGTTGCATAAGATGCACTGTAGGTAAGCCTGCCATTAGCAGCCCGGTTGTATACTACAACCGAATTACCACTAACCTGGTTGCTTAATGTGTACACATGTTTATTACCGCTTCCAAAACTATTTACACCAAGTTCCGAATCATCAATTGCCTGCCCGGATTTCGCCGAAGGGAATTCTTCAGATGCAGAAGAAAAAAGTTTTGTTTCTTTCTGGCAGGATGCCAATGCAAATAAAGTTACAGCCAATGCTGCCATTTGTTTTAACTGTTTCATAATTTTTTGGTTTTGTTTTAAATAATGTTTTGGTTTTACAGAAAATATTTTTGCTGCATCATGGGTATTGGTTATAAGCTGATCTTTATAAATTAATTTTCGGGCACGGCGCTGCCGCTTCCGGATTAATCCGAAAAAAATTGTTGTTGATGTAAAGGATTAAATATTAAAAAAGACCTTACAGAAGCACCGCATAGCCGAATAAAACAGAAAACTGTTTACACCAGATTAAAACACGGTTGTTGCTGGTATAATTAACTGATGCATCCAGCTCATAAAAAAAATTGCCACTCGCCGCTTTTAGTAAGCCAAGCTCCTGGTATGGTGTGCCGCTATTATTTGGCGAAAGCCATACCCGTAAATCAGGCCCGTTATCGGTTTTAAAATTTTCAAAAACCAGGTAAATTTTATTGGCGGCATCTTTTACAACCTTTACCGTGCCACTGCTTGTATGTACACTGCTTGTAACACTGCCAGTTGCCAGTACAGTTAGAGCAACCGGCAGTTGCTCAGTTACAGCAGCAGGAGTTGTATTCTCTTTTTTGCAGGAAGTGATTATAAAAGAAGCCGCTAATAATAAGCAAGTCAGTTTTTTCATACCACCATTAATTTTGAGTGATTAAATAAATTTTATTTTACAGCGCACAGTAAGCATATACACATTAAAGGCAGGTACGGTTTTTAAAATAAAAATTTTTTTTAACGCCCTGTTCCGTTTACTTTTAAATATAAATTTTATTGCCTTTCATTTGACTGAGTTAAAAACATATACCGAAACTGAATTAACAGATGCTCTTAAAAAGCATGAACAGGAGGGATTTCAGTATCTGTATAAAAATTATAAAGGTGCCTTGCTTACAGTGATATTGCAGATAATACCCAACCCCGAAATTGCTGAAGATGTATTGCAGGAGGCTTTTGTTATGGCCTGGAAAAATATAGAGAAATATGATTCATCAAAAGGCAGGTTGTTTACCTGGCTTTTTAATGTTACCCGCAATTGTGCTATAAATACCACCCGGTCTAAACCTTATAAGCAACAGCAAAAAAACGATTCTATTGACAATTACGTTAATTATGTAGATGAAACTAAAACCCAGTTTATTAATATTAATCAGATAGGATTACGAAAACAGGTTCATCAGTTAAGGGAAGATTATAAAAATGTGCTTGAACTTTCTTATTTTAATGGTTATACACACGAAGAGATTTCAAAAATTTTAAACATCCCGGCAGGCACCGTAAAAACAAGATTGCGTAATGCGGTGCTTGAATTGCGCAAACAATTTGTATAATGGATATAAACAATTACATATCATCAGGCATTATTGAAATGTATATTATGGGGCTTTGCTCACCAGAAGAAATGGCTGAGCTGGAATTGCTTCGTATAAAATATCCGGAATTGCACAAGGCTGTTTTACAATTTGAAACTGAATTTGAAAATAATGCAATAAAAAATGCTACCGAACCCGGAATAAAAACAGATGACAGGATATTACAAACACTGCAATCATTACAAATACCGGTTATTGCCATCAACAGCAAGCAAACAGCAGTTAAAAAAATAAATTGGTTTAAACCAGCTGCTGCAGCAGCTATATTGTTATTTGCGGCCAGCAGTATTTTTAACTATGTATTGTATAATAAAACAAAAGAACAGCAACTTGCTTTAAATGAGAAAGAAGCTTATTCTCCCCTGCCGCCAAACGATTACACAATTTTAAATAATCCGCAAATAACACCTGTGGCCATGTACGGTGTTGGTTTGCACAGCATTTGCCGTTGTACTATGTTTTGGGATAAAAAAACCGGTAAAATGTATATTATGATTCATCATTTACCCCAATCTTCCGCTCAAAAAGATTATCAGCTATGGGCCATAGTAAACGATCAGCCTGTGCAGGTTGGTATTATTAAAGATGAAATAAGGGGGCGCTTTATTGAGATGCCGAATGTTCCTGCTGGCGCTACTGCATTTTCTGTTACACTCGAAAAAGCTGGTGGGGCTTTGACTCCTACAGAATCAGAAACTTATTTGAAAGGAAAAATTTAATTTAAAAGTTAAGGCTGATAATTTTCCAATTTTGTATAAGCAAAGCGTATAAATACAGCGTAATAAATACTATTCAGGATCCCCACTTACCTAAGATCAGTCCAGCACATCTCCGCCTCGTTCAGCATCCCACTAACCGTCCGCTTCGGTCTTCGCATTGTTCTGCTCCGTAGCCCGGCTCAACATTCAATGTTCAGCTTTTGTTGTTAACTTCAACTTTATATTTTTAATATCAGCGGTTCCGGTATGGCCGTTATAAAATATACCGCCTGCGGCAATACATTCCCCTGGTGGCAGTATTGAAAGAACAGCTCATAAATAGTGAGGATTAAAAAACAGCGATAAATCAAATTATGAAAAATAGTATTGAACTCAGGAAGAGTAGTGTTACAAGATTGCTGTTATTTATAATTATTGCATTTGGAGTATCAAATATTTTCCGTTTCAACATTTTTCATTTTAATGAAATCTTAGAAAAAAATTCTAAATGGAGTTACTTAATAACAGAAGGAATTCTTGAAGGAAGCGGAATATTTATTGCAGGTTTATTGGGATTGTTTCTCCTGAAAAAACAAAGGAATGTTCAAATATCTTTTTTTGGAACATCAAAGTTGAAAAGTTTATTAATGGCTTCCATTCCTGCGGCTTTATTAATTACAACCGGGGTTCAAAATAAATACGGGATAAATGTTCATCTCTTTGGATTAATTGCAGCAGCAGGAAGCTTTATTTACTGCATTATGGAAGAATACGGGTGGAGGGGTTACCTGCAGGAAGAATTACAATTTTTAAAGCCTGTTGTAAAGTTTTTACTGATTGGATTTATTTGGTATGCCTGGCATTTAAGTTTTTTAACAAAGGCTACAGTAGTGGACAATTTATTTTTTTTAGGAACATTAATTTTGGGAAGCTGGGGAATAGGCAAAATTGCAGAACTAACAAATTCAATATTAGCCTGCGCTTGTTTTCATTTAATTGTAAACATTTTTATGTACAACCACTTTTTTAATAACGCATTCAGCGGCACATCTAAATCAGTTATTTTGATAGTTTGTATTTTTCTCTGGATAATAATACTTGTAAAATGGAAAAAAGACATAAAAAATTACGAATTACAAGCTCAAAAATAAAAACACTGCCACCAACACTCCTCCACGGTTAGTGCCCTACTAACCGTCCGCTTCGATCTTCGCATTTTTTGCTCCAATGTTTCTCCCGCAAAGTATTTCCGCCGCTGCTGCTCCGATAACCACTCATAACCCAGCAATACCATACTCAATACACTGCTGCCCGGTTTATTAAAATGTTCTACATTTGAAATTATTAAAGAGAAACCCTCCAAAAACAAAAAGTGAAAGCGTATTTTGAATTGCAATATAAAATGACCAACCGCAAATTTAAGGCAGCCGGTATTGAACCGCTGTTTGCTTATATCATTTTATCAATCGGGTTTGTAACAGTTTCGGTTTTCTTATTTTATAAAAGCGCATTTGCAATATATATTTATTTGTTAGCCGCTTTGGCCGGTATTGCAAACCTTTCCGAAACCAGGAGAAACGAATTTTTAAAGCTCTGCTTTGGCGACAGCAAGTTAAAAAAAATAAGAATTGCGGAAAACCTGGCAGCCACAATTCCTTTTTTAATTTTCCTGTCTTGCAGGCAACTGTTTTTTCCTGCGCTTGTCCTTACCATACTTTCAATTCTCCTGGCCCTTGTTAATTTTCGTACTACAGTTAATTTTGTTATCCCAACGCCATTTTATAAAAAGCCATTTGAGTTTACTGTTGGTTTTAGAAATAGTTTTTACCTGGTGGCAGCAGCTTATGCATTAACCATTATTGCAGTTGCTGCAGACAATTTTAATCTTGGCATATTTGCGATGTTGCTGGTGTTTGCCATTACATTAACCTATTACACAAAGCCTGAAAATGAATATTATGTTTGGGCTTACAGCCTGAGTGCTAAAAGATTCCTGCTGGAAAAGATAAAGACAGCAACATTATTTTCGGCAGCACTCGTTTTTCCGATTGCGGTAATGCTTGGCATTTTTTTTTCGCAAAGCATAGTTCTGCTATTAGTTTTCTATTTAGCAGGCTGGGCTTTTCTCATCTACATGATTGTGAGTAAATATGCAACATACCCCAATGAGCTGAATATAACACAGGCTATTCTTTTAGTGATCTGCATAGGGTTTCCGCCATTGCTCATTTTTATGATCCCTTATTTTTTCCGTAAATCAGAAAACCGTTTAACCAGTTTATTACAATGATAGCAATCCGGAATTTATCAAAACAATTTGGCACTAACGAAGTGCTGAAAAACATTACTATCAATTTTGATAAAGGAAAAGTTTATGGTATTGTTGGCGAAAACGGCGCAGGAAAGACAACTTTATTCCGCTGTATTGCAGGATTAGAAAATTACGAAGGCGAAATAACCGCTGACCTTAAGCCACTTAAAAATCATCTTGGGTTATTACTTACAGAGCCTTTCTTTTTTTCAAAAATTACAGGTACAGAGTATATCCGGTTAATGTGCAATGCAAGAAATAAAAATATTGATGATATAGCCAGTAGGAATATTTTTGATTTGCCACTAAATGAATATGCTGCTGTTTATTCTACAGGCATGAAAAAGAAACTGGCCATCACAGCTATTCTTTTACAAGGCAACGAATATTTTATTTTCGACGAGCCATTTAACGGGGTTGATATACAAAGTAATATTATCATCGAGGAAATCATCCATAAACTTAAAGCACTCAATAAAACCGTTATTATTTCATCGCATATTTTTTCAACCCTGAGTGCAACCTGCGACGAAATACATTTACTAAGTAAAGGCGCATTTACCAGATCAGTGCAAAAAAATGAATTTGCTATACTGGAATCTGAAATGAAGAAGGCATCCATTGGAAAAAAAATTGAAAACTTAGGGCTTACCTGATGCAATAGCTGTTAACAAATGTTTTATACTCCACATTTGGACAAGACAGCCGCAAGACTTAGTTTTACTATATGAAGTTTACAGCACTTTTATTGGCTCTGTATATGCTTACACTTTCCTGTGTACCCTGCATATGTGAAGACAATTGTGCTGATGAAAAAACCGAACATGCTAAAGCTGCAGATAAACCCGATGCAGATAATTGCACACCTTTTTGCAGTTGCTCCTGCTGCCATTCCGTTGTTGTAAATTTAAAACCTATTTTATCAGCAAAAAAACTTCCGGAGTTTTGCAGTAAAATATCCTTTGGTTCGCTTGACCAGGATTTCACCTCTTACAACAGCCACAATATCTGGCAACCGCCCAAATTAAGTTAATAGCTCAGCTGGTGCCACTGCATCAAAAAAAAGACCGGGGAGTTAATCACCCGATTTTATCTCGTTATTATTCACATAATTTTTTTAAATGAAGAAAATTATTTTTCTATGTATTGCAGTATGCAGTACTTCCATATTAAATGCTCAAAACAGCTTTACTGTTATTGTAAAAAACAGCCAGTCGAAAGAACCGCTGGCTGGCGTAAATATTTTATTCGAAAACAAAACGGGCAAAGCCACCAATAGCCGGGGCTTTGCTGCATTTATCAATATTCCTGATGGAAAACAAACTATTGTTTTTAGTTATACAGGAATGGAAAGTAAAACTGAAACTTATACTTTTCCATTGGCAGGCAACGATACAGTAATAGTATTGCTGGATGAAAAGGAAGATGAACTGGATGAAGTAATTGTACAAAGCACAAGAACAAGCAGAACAATTAAAAACACTCCTACAAGAGTAGAAACAATTGACGGTGAGGAATTGGATGAAAAGAACAACATGCGCCCTGCAAATGTGAGTATGCTGCTGCATGAAAGCACAGGATTACAGGTGCAGCAAACATCGGCCACCACAGGCAATGCAAGTATAAGAGTGCAGGGGCTAGATGGCAAATACACCCAGCTTTTAAAAGATGGCTATCCCAACTTTGGAAACTTTGCAAGTGGTTTAAGTGTGTTGGAAATTCCGCCACTCGATTTAAAACAGGTAGAAGTTATTAAGGGCCCGGCATCTACACTCTATGGCGGTGGTGCTATTGCAGGCGTGGTTAATTTTATCAGTAAAACACCACAGGATAAATTTGAAGGTGATTTCATACTT
>JAYVJU010000173.1:0-3446 GCA_043769035.1 Ferruginibacter sp. | reverse complement strand
GGTATGCATGTGTATATTACCGGGGTTACGCCATTTAATCATACACTAACATTCAGCTAAGCTGCAATGTATCTAAATACAAAAATATTTTTAAGCAGTAAAAAATTATAAGCTGATGAATAAACTACAACTGGCAGACTACATCGTTTTTTTTATTTACTTCATTCTGGTATCGGCTTATGGTATTTATATCTATAAAAAGAAGAAGGCCGTTGTTTCCGGCTCACACGATTTCTTTCTTGCAGAAGGTTCCTTAACCTGGTGGGCCATTGGCGCATCACTCATTGCATCTAATATTTCTGCAGAACATTTTATTGGCATGAGTGGCTCAGGCTTTAAATTGGGGTTGGCCATTTCTACCTACGAATGGATGGCTGCGGCTACATTAATTATTGTAGCCATTTTTATTCTTCCCATGTATTTGAAGAATAAAATTTTTACCATGCCGCAGTTTTTAGCAAAACGGTATAATGGAACTGTGAGCACGATCATGGCAGTAATATGGTTGTTGGTGTACATCTTTGTAAACCTTACTTCAATTATTTACCTCGGTGCATTGGCTATATCATCTATAGCACCAATCAGTTTTGAATGGTGCGTTGCAGGATTAAGTATCTTTTCAATTATAGTAACATTGGGTGGCATGAAAGTAATTGGTTATACCGATGTGTTTCAGGTTATTGTTTTAATTCTTGGTGGATTGGTAACTACTTATTTAGCACTAACATTATTATCAGAGCAATTTGGTTTTGGTAAAGATATTTTTAAAGGGCTTTCCATCTTGCGTAAAGAAGCACCGGGTCATTTTCATATGATATTTGATAAATCCAGTCCGCATTATATGGAGCTGCCGGGCATGTCGGTTTTAATTGGCGGTATGTTGATTAATAATCTGGCTTACTGGGGCTGCAATCAATACATTGTACAAAGGGCATTGGGTGCCGATTTAAAAACTGCCCGTAAAGGAATTTTGTTTGCTGCATTTTTAAAAATGTTGGTACCGGTTATAGCCGTGTTGCCCGGCATAGCAATGTATGTGATGCACCAGAATGGTATGTTTCAAAAAGAAATGGTAGATGCAGCTGGTGTTATTAAACCTGATCATGCTTATCCCACGCTGATGAATTTATTACCGGCAGGTTTAAAAGGAGTAGCTTTTGCAGCATTGACAGCAGCTATTGTTGCATCACTTGCAGGAAAAGCCAACAGTATCTCCACCATTTTTTCTTTAGACATTTATAAAAAATATTTTAATAAAGATGCCAGTGAAAGAAAACTGGTATTAACAGGCAGGTGGGCTGTTATTATTGCCATGTTGATTGCAGCCATTGTTGCACCGGCGTTAAAATCATTAGACCAGGCTTACCAGTTTATACAGGAGTATGCAGGATTCTTTTCTCCGGGAGTGCTGGCAATTTTTTTACTGGGCATGTTCTGGAAAAAAACTACAGCAGCTGCAGGTTTGGCTGGTGCATTGTTAACCGTGCCCATTTCAACAGTATTAAAGTTTTTACCGGCATGGACAAATGGTGCTTTCCCCAATTATCCATTTTTAGACCGGATGACGATTACTTTTTTTGCTATAGTAATAATAATGGTCGCCATCAGTTTATTAAAACCAAAGCCTGCAACTGATACACATACAATTGAAATGGATACTTCATTGTTTAAAGTGTCGCCGGCTTTTATTGTAGGGTCATTTATTATTTGTGGTATACTGGCAGCATTATATACTGTGTTCTGGTAAATTGCATAATGGAGTAGCAAAATAAAAACGTTCAATAAAGAATAAATGTATCCCGAAAGACTTCGGGACGACGCCAATGAAGCTAAATAGAAATACCGAAGCTGGTAACACAAAAAAAATAATTGCGACAGCAATTTTATTTTTTATAGCGATGCAATTAACTGCACAAAATCTGATACAGTACGTACAACCTTTATCAGGTACAGCGCCTGCAACAACCATCAGCGCAATAAAGCATAGCGAAGCCGGAGGTACAGAAACCAATGCCAATACTATTCCTGCGGTAACGCTGCCTTTTGCAATGACGCAATGGACACCGCAAACCAGGCAAACAGAAATAAAATGCCAGCCACCTTATTTTTATAAAGACAATATGCTGAGTGGCTTTAGAGGTACACATTGGCTCAGCGGTTCCTGTACGCAGGATTATGGCAGCTTTACCATTATGCCTGTTGTGGGAAAATTAAAAACTGATGCAGCAGCATATGCTGTTCCATTTTCTCACAATAATGAAATTACATCACCTGCTTATTATAAATTAACAGCGGGTAATATTGTTAGTGAAATAACTTCCACATTGCGTTGTGGTATGATGCAATTTACCATGCAGCAGGCGGATAGTTTGTATTTACTTGTATTGCCCAACAGCGATAAAGAAAAAGGTTTTGTAAAAGTTGATGCAGTAAAAGGAGAAATATATGGGTACAATCCGGCGCATCGTATTTACCAGGGTTGGGGAACACCTGCAGGTTTCAGCGGCTGGTTTTTTATTAAGGTAGAAAGGAAAAGTACAGCAAGCGGCACGTTTAGCGGCAATGAAATTTTTATGGTTGACAGCATCCGTGATAAAAAAAACATTGGTGCATTTGTTGGATTTAAAATGAATACCGGTGAACAGCTACGTATCCGTATCGGTACTTCATTCAGCAGCCTGAAAGGGGCAAAGAAAAATTTGCGATCAGAAATTGGAGAGCAAAATTTTAATGATATTCTTTCACAATCAAAACAAATATGGGAAAAAGCTTTAGCGCAGGTAAAAGTGCAGACTGCAAATGAAAAAGATAAAAGAATTTTTTATACCGCCATGTACCATGCCATGCAGCATCCCCGGTTAATGAGTGATGTGGATGGAGCATATCCAAAGTTTGCAGGTAATTACGAATTAAAGAAAACTACTGATGGTAATTACTATGATGATTTTTCGATGTGGGATATTTACAGGGCACAATTGCCTTTGTTTGAAATATTACAACCTCAGTTGGTAAATCAATTTGTACAATCTGTTATTTTAAAAGGACAGCAGGGTGGCTGGTTGCCCATCTTCCCCTGCTGGAATAGTTATACGGCAGCAATGATTGGCGACCATGCTACTGCGTTTATTGCATCAGCCTATAATAAAGGCATTAAAAATTATGATGTAAATGCTGCGTATAAATTAATGCGGAAAAACGCATTTGATTCCCCGGCCACTTTTGATGAATATAAAAATGGTATGGGCCGAAGGGCTTTATCCTCTTATTTAAAATATGGCTTTATACCCATGGAGGATAGTGTACAGGAAGCCTTTCATAAAAAAGAACAGGTGAGCCGCACATTGGAATATGCTTTTGATGATTACGCATTGAGTGTTGTTGCAAAAGTTTTAAATAAAACTGCTGATTATAAAATACTGCAACAACGTTCGTTTAATTATAAAAAT
>JAYVJU010000172.1:0-12221 GCA_043769035.1 Ferruginibacter sp. | reverse complement strand
GTTACAGCAACTGAGCAAACAATTACAAGGTGATTTATTTTCTGATACCACCATGCGTACCTTATATGCTACAGATGCCAGCGCCTACCGTGAAATGCCGCTTGCAGTGGCCATACCCAAAAACACTGACGATCTTAAAAAATTAATTGCCTTTGCATTCCAGAATAAAACATCCTTAATTCCACGTACAGCCGGTACATCTTTGGCCGGCCAGGTTGTGGGCAATGGTATTATAGTTGACGTATCAAAACATTTTACTCAAATTATAGAATTAAATGCAGCAGAAAGCTGGGTAAGGGTTCAACCGGGGGTAATACGTGATGAGCTGAATATGTTTTTAAAACTACATGGTTTATTCTTTGGCCCCGAAACATCAACAGCAAACAGGGCAATGATCGGTGGTATGGTGGGCAACAACTCCTGTGGCAGTAATTCGGTGGTGTATAGAAGTACAAGGGAGCATCTGCTTGAAGTAAAAGCTTTATTGAGTGATGGTAGCGAAGCGGAATTTAAAACAGTAAGCCTGGATGAGTTTCATAATAAATGCGAAGGCACCACTTTAGAAGCATCTATTTATAAAACAGTACGGAGTTTATTAAGCAATTACGATAACCAGGAAGAAATAAAAAAACAGTTCCCAAAAAAATCTGTTGAAAGAAGGAACACCGGTTATGCTGTAGATATTTTATTGGAAACGGCACCATTTACTGCAGGTGGCGAAGATTTTAATTTCTGCAAACTGATAGCAGGCAGCGAAGGCACCTTAGCCTTTATTACAGAAATAAAACTACATGTAAATCCGCTACCGCCTAAAGAAGTTGGTTTACTCTGTGTACATTTTAATAGTATTGACGAAAGTTTAAGGGCTAATTTAATTGCGTTAAAATATAAACCCAGCGCCAGCGAATTAATTGATCATTATATTTTAGAATGTACAAAAGATAATATTGAACAAAGCAAGAACCGTTTTTTTGTACAGGGAGATCCCGGTGCTATTTTAGTAATTGAATTTTGCAGGGAAACAAGAGCAGAAATTGAAAATATTTGTAAAGCCTTAGAGGCTGATATGCGTTCAGCAAATTTGGGTTATCACTTTCCACTGTTGTTTGGTGCCGATAGTAAGAAAATATGGACACTACGTAAAGCAGGCTTAGGCTTACTGAGTAATTTACCCGGCGATGCAAAAGCAGTTCCTGTAATTGAAGACACGGCAGTTGATGTAAATGACTTGCCTGCATACATCCGTGATTTTAATGAGATACTGAAGAAGCATAATCTGTATTCTGTGCATTATGCACATGCAGGCAGTGGCGAAATACACTTGCGCCCCATCATTAATTTAAAAACTGTTGAAGGCAACCAGTTATTCAGAACTATTGCAGAAGAAATTGCTACGCTGGTAAAAAAGTATGATGGTTCTTTAAGTGGCGAACATGGTGATGGAAGATTACGTGGAGAATTTATTAAACAAATGGTGGGTGAAAAAAATTATGCACTTTTAAAAGAAGTAAAAAAAGCCTGGGACCCCAATAATATTTTCAATCCTAACAAAATTGTAGATACACCCAGTATGAATACCATGTTGCGCTATATACCCGGGCAGCAAACACCGGAGTTTACAACGCATTTTCGTTTTAATAATCAAAATGTATTGCAACATGCCGAGCAATGCAATGGCAGTGGCGATTGCAGGAAGACCGCATTAAGTGGTGGCACTATGTGTCCTTCATTTATGGCAACCAAAAATGAAAAAGATACCACAAGGGCAAGGGCAAATATTCTGCGTGAGTTTTTAACCAATAGTGATAAGCTGAACCGTTTTGATCATAAGGAAATTTATGAAGTGATGGACTTGTGTTTAAGCTGCAAAGGTTGTAAAAGCGAATGCCCGAGTAATGTAGATGTGGCAAAATTAAAAGCAGAATTTTTACAACATTATTACGATGCCAATGGCGTGCCTTTTAGAAGTAAGTTGATTGCAAATTTTACAGCATCTGCTAAGTTGGGTGCAATGGTTCCATCACTTTACAATTTTGCAGTAACAAATTCAGTAATTGGCGGAGCAATAAAAAAACTCTCTGGCTTTGCAGGCAAACGCAGTATGCCAACCATGTACAAAACCACATTAGCGAAATGGCATAAAAACCCCCATCCCCTAAAGGGGGGCAAAAATGCAGACACTTTAAATAACTCCCCTTTAGGGGATGGGGGTAAGTCTGTATTTTTATTCTGCGATGAGTTTACCAATTATAACGATACAGAAATTGGTATTAAAGCTATTCAGTTATTAGAAAAGTTAGGGTATGAAGTAACTATTCCAACACATTTGGAAAGCGGCCGCACCTGGTTAAGTAAAGGTTTGGTACGTAAAGCAAAAGAAATCATCAATAAAAATATTGAGCTTCTGGCTCCGGTTGTTAGTGAAGCAACACCAATGATTGGTATTGAGCCATCAGCTATTTTAACTTTCCGGGATGAATATATCGACCTGGCAACAGATGAAAATCTATCCAAAGCAAAAACCTTAAGCAAAAATGTTTTTTATATTGATGAATTTATTGCCCGTGAATTTGCTGCAGGTAAAATCGATGCAACATTATTTTCATCTGCAACAAAAAAAATAAAACTGCATGGGCATTGCCAGCAAAAAGCATTAAGTGCTTTAAGTGATACGGCTACTATTTTATCTATACCAAAAAATTACAGTGTAGAAACCATACCCAGTGGTTGCTGTGGCATGGCCGGTAGTTTTGGTTACGAAAAAGAACACTACGACCTGAGTATGCAAATAGGTGAACTGGTTTTATTTCCAGCGGTACGCAGTGCAGATAGCGACACTATTATTGCTGCACCCGGCACCAGTTGCCGCCATCAAATTAAAGATGGCACCGGTGCAAAGGCAAAACATCCGGTGGAGATACTATACGAAGCATTAAAATAAAAAAGTGGCGGTTAATATAATCGCCACTTTTTTTGGGAACTAAAAGACTTTTTAAAATTTAAATCCTTCAATTGTATTACCATCCGAATGATAGTAGATTACTTTCCCTAAATCATCAATAGTATAATCGGGGCTGGTTTTATCACCCAATAACATATCCGCTGTGCGTTTGCCCGTGGCTTTATCCACAATAGTTACACCAGCATCTTTAGCCATATTGCTGTTGCCAAAATTGGTAAGCATAGCAATAAAACCATTTGCCTGTTTGGTAGCTTTAAAGCGTTTGCTTATACTTTGAAAGCTTGATACTGCGGAAGACATACCTGCCACTGCTAATTGATTACTTCTTTTAATTTCGCCATCTAATGCTGGGTCGGTGCTGCCATAATATCCTTTTGCATAACTAAGTTGTGCGCTATGTGCTGCAGATGCTGCACCTAATGCAAGGCTTGCCGCACCGCCAATACCAGATAACAATTTACCAGTAATAGTACGGCCCGGTGCAGTTACATAAGTATGGTACACCAGCTTACCGTCTTTATCGTACAGGTTAGCATTTTGCTCTGATGCTATAAATATTTTGTTATCCAGTATTTGTAAAGAGCTTGGGTCTTCGTTTTTATTAAACCCCAGACCTTTAACTAACTCTTCCATTTCGCCGGTGTTAAAATTCATTTTGTAAATAATGTCGTTGGCGCTTATATAACCAATACCACCTTCATCATTGTAGCCCACACACTGTTTTACTTTAAAACCTTTCTTCCAGGTTTTATCGCCACTTTCCAAATCTAAAATATTTATCTGGTCGGTTGTTCTGTAATACAAACCCGTTGGCACCATTTGTAAATCTCTTATTTCGCCTTTAATTTCCAATGGTTTTTTGGTTACCGATTTGCCTGCATCTAAATCTGCAATACTTATATAATTATCGCCATCGTCTTTTTGGGTGGCTAAAATCAATTTGTTGCCTGCTAACTTATAAGCAAGTACATCTCCTTTTAAATCTATATCGCTGTTCCATTTTTCTGTGCCGGTTGCAGGGTCAATAAGGTAAAGTGATGCCCTGTTTTTTCCCGACGCATTTTTTGATTTTATTTTGCCCAGCAAACCGCCGCCACCGTTATTAGCTTTAGCAACATCTTCCTGCCTTTTTTCTGCAGTGGCAATTAACATACCACGGCTGTCGTGTAAAATATATGCAATGGGTGATGGTAGCTCAAAACGTTTCCACATTTCTTTACCTGTTGCAGCTTCAAATTTTGTAAGTACATCCTGGTTCCAAAAATAAAAGCTATTATCATCCTTATGCTGAAAAAAATCAGCCGATGTCATTGTCTGCATTTCATTGGCATCTTCATTGTTGCCACCCAGGGCTTTAAAGCCGCCAAACATACCACCCTTTTTTTGTTTAGGGGCCACAACAGGCATGTCGCTCTTCATATCAATATTATACATCTCTTCGCCTGTGGCTTTGCTTAACTTGTATATTCTTTTAGTAGTGGCTATTAACACAGCATCGCTTAACTCTCCGGCTTCTGATACAATTTGCTCACTGTTTTTTTCAAATATTTTTGTTTGCTCCCATACTTTTTGTCCGGTAGATAAATCAACCATCAGCAGCATTAAAGCGCCGTTCTTACTGCCGCCATAAAAAATAAGTTTATTGCTTTTGGGCAAATACAGGCGCTTGGTAACATTAGCAAGCCCATTGTCGGCACTGTTAAAAAGTGTTTTACCCGTTACTACATCCACTACTTTATTAGTACCTTTTATAAGGCCTGTTTTTACAAGTACTATATAGGGTGTATTTTCAATAATATCTAAATTTGATTCTTTAATATTTTCAATATCATCTGCCTTCCATACTTCCTGCCCTTCGGGGCTAAGGCCATACAAAGCATCTTTAGTGGCAACAAGCAATACGCCTGCATCCGATACTTTATACCAGTTTATTTTTGAAGGAAAGTTCTTTTGCCAGTCGGAAGGCTTTTGAGCAAAGAGTGCAGCAACGCTGATTGTTAAAAAAAGCGACAGTATTATTTTTTGCATTGTTTAGGTTTTATTTTAGCAAATATGTTGAATCGCAGATATTTTACAATACCCTCAAATGGGTATTTATTAGTTTTCGTGTACGCCTTGTAAATTATGTAAGGGCTGGCTTACCGCTTTATAAAGCTATACATACCCGTTTCGTTTTGTTTACTGGTTGTTTTAATAAAATAAGTGCCGTTAGGTAATGTTTTTACCTCTATATAATTTTGATTACTCAAAACAACCTGCATCAGTTTGCCTTCGGCAGAAAACAACTGTATTGTTTTTATTTGCTGCCAGTTGGTAAAATAAAGCCGGTCTGCTACAGGGTTAGGATAAATCTCAATTTTATTAATGTCGGCTTTTATTACCTGTACATTGCTAAAGCTTGATTTTCCATCGGCATCTGTTTGTTTAATACGGTAATAAATTTTACTGCTGTAACGCAGCAATGCAATATCATCTGTAAAAACATAATTATTAATAAGGCCATTTTGTGCTGCAACGGTTGTAACAGGCGTGTACAGTTGCCCGTCAAGGCTACGTTCTATTATAAAATGCGATACATTTATTTCGCTGGCTGTTTGCCAGTTAAGGCAAACATTGTTACCAGTACATTTTTGTGCAGTAAAAGAAATAAAGCGCAATGGCAGGGCACCTGCATTATTTAATATACCAAAAGGAGAAAATGATGTAATGCCTGCTCCGTTAAAAGTATAAGGGTTGCTGCCTGCTGCTGTAGATGGTGTACTTAATTGCCAGCTGCTTGTATAATGACCAAAGCGGCTTGCAGTTCTGTCAAAACCCGGCAACTCCTGCAACGCATCCCACTGCAAAACAATACTTGCATTGCTGCCACCGGCATTTGCTTCTGTAATAAACCATGTGGCATTAACAGCATTGGCAGAGTATACACCAATTCCGTTTTCGCCGGTGTATGCAGCAAAAATTTGTGGCTGCACACGAATACTGAAATTATCCATTACGCCAGCATTAGTAAAAGTTACCGGGTTATAGTAAGATGATGTACCAACAGGAAAAGTAACTGCACTTGCTCTGCCGGTGGCTCCAATATTTTCTATAGTTAATTTACCAATACCATTAGTGTTTATATAACTGTTGCCAGTTTGTGTAATAGTACTGGCACTGCCTGTTAATACAATACTGCTGTTGTTTACCATTAACTGGCTGTTGTTGGTAAGGTTAAGATTATTATTTACACTTACAGTACCCGCTGCTACAGATGCATGAGATTGCAATACAAGATTTGCAGTGCTGAAGCCACTGTTTATTTCAACCGTATCAGCTGCAATATTTCTTAATGCCACCACACCATTACCTGTAAAATTGTTATTACCAGCAGCAGCAATACGGGTATTTACAATAATACTGTCGGTAGCTGTTGCAATATTTACAACAGCATTATTACCCAGCAGTAATGTACCGGCATACGCATTACCAGTTGCAATGTTTAATGCATTGGGCGTACCTGCATTTACATACACACTGTCAGTAATACCAGGTGGCATCATACCATTCCAGTTGGCGCTGTCTTTCCAGTTGCCGCCTGCAAGGTTGCCGTTAAAAGTAAAGTCGCCGGTGTATTGGTATAAGTTATGTGTAGCAGGTGGAGCTGTTGAGGCAAAAAAATAAAGCTTATTATTTTTTACAAAAAACCCATACGGATTGCTAGGGTATAAAAATGTTGGTGCCCCCGGCGGTGCTCCCGGAGCAATATCAAAAGCCATATTTGTAGTAGCTGCATTACCTCCACTGCGCCAGGGTTCGGTATTAAAGTTGGTGCCAGATGGCCTCCCACTAAACCAACAACTATTTTTATACGTTTTAATGTAATTAGGTAAATTCAGTCCTTGTTTTACTAAATAGGTTCCTGCAACTGTGCCATCGCTTTTATAAAGTTTACTATTTCCAATTGTGCTGTGTTGCAACATCCATAAGCAATTGGAATCTATATCTGTATAAGTACTGGTACTTGTAATGCTACTTACATTATCTGCACTTGCTGTTAATTGTATAGTGCCGGCATTTGTACCATCTGTACGCCAAAGTGCATTTGCTGTTCCATTATATGCTATAAAATAAGAGTGTTTATTATTAAAATCCCATTCAGTTGCCTGGGCAGAAGTGGGGCTTCCATTACCTGATTGGTTTAAAGTAGCGTTTATATTTTTTAACATAACCGTACCGCCGGGTGTGCCATCGCTTACATAAGGCTCGTAGCCATCAACAGTATTAGTTGCAAAAAAGGTCATTTTGTTATTTATTTTTCCTACAGCAAAATCACTAATAAAAAAAGGCTCTGGTACTGGTACTTGTACAGTACCGGCAGTAGTGCCATCTGTTTTCCATAATTTTCTTTCAAAGCCAGTTTGCATAGCAGAAAAAAACATCTCGTTGCCAATTTTACAAAATGCAGCAGGGGTGCTATTACCAACCCCAGGTTTAATATCTTTTAACAAAGAAGTGCCTGCTGCAGTACCATCAGTTTTCCATAGCTCTACCCCGTTTGCAGCATCGTAAGCACCAAAAATCATTACATTGCCTATGAGTGAAAAATTTTGACTTCTATTATTACTTTTAAAATTGTGTGATGTGGCTACACCTGTGATTTGTGGAAAGGTATATATCAGAGATGTTCCTGCTGCCGTAGCATCGCTTTTCCATAGTGTAGTTTCGGTAATGGCTGGTGAAACAGAAATGGTATTGATTACTATTAAATACATAAAGTCCTGTGCTGGTATAGTAAATATTAATTGACCACTTCCAATATCAGCCACATATTGTGTTCCGGCTGTAGTGCCATCTGTTATACACAGCTTTGAAGGAGTACCCTTTCCCTGATAAAAAAATAATCCATTCCAATCATTGTTTTCCCAGTATAGCTGGTCTTTATATTCCGGCTCTGTTACAGTACTGCTAACAGTTTTTACAATAAGTGGGTTTTGTGCATTTGTAAATTGTGCAACAAAAATTGCAAAAAGGGTAAATATTTTTTTCATATCGGCTGTATTTAAATAACAGACAACAAAGCTGTAATTTAAACCTCCACTTTCCTATACACTGATTAGTGTATTTTTTATCCCCCCATTTTAATACAACTTTGTTTTAAATGATTAATTTACAGCAGCACTAATGGAAATTAAAAGCGACTTAATATATATAGCCGACGACCATATTATGGTGGCGCAGGGCATCAGCAGTTTGCTGCAGCAGCTGGGCTATTGCAACATCCGAATATTTACCAATGGTGAAGAAGTGCTTAAAGCTTGCAATGCCAAAACGCCTGCCTGGATTTTTTTAGACATTTATATGCCGGAAGGTGATGGCATCAGTACTTTAAAAAAGTTAAGGGCAGGCGGTTATCAAATGCCGGTACTCATGCTTTCGATGACGGCAGAAAAAAAATATGTAGATACCAGTATGGAACAGGGAGCCAATGCCTACCTGCATAAAAGTTGCGATGCACAGGAAATAAGCAAAGCCATTACAGCTATAGAAAATAATAACAAATATATTTCGGATGCTGTTAATTACATTAATACCTCTACTATAAAAGTGAGCATTAACAGCGAATATTACTTAAAAGAAGCCCTTACAAAAAGAGAAGTGGAAATACTGGGCAAATACTGTGATGGGTTAAGTACCGAAGAAATAGCACAACAATTTTTTTTAAGCTTTGCTACTGTAGATACGCATAAGAAAAATATTATGCAAAAATTTGGTGTAAGCACATTATCTAAACTGGTGGCAGTTGCCATTAAAAAATATTTTGTGTAATGCGATATACACTCTTGCTGATATTGTTTTTTTCTGCCGCTGCTTATGCACAAACCAGCAAGCAGTATGATACAATAACCGACCCTGCCATTGCAGTGCAAAAACTGCATGTAGCAATATCTAAAGATGTTACCAATCCAGAGTTGTATTACCTTATAGGCCAAAGAAAATTTTACTTGCAAGAATACGATTCCTGCATATTTTATTGTAATAAAAGTATTGAGCTGCTTACAAAATTTAAGAATAATAAAATATTGATTCTAGCACTTCATTTTAAAGGTGGCGCACAATATTATTTAGATGACAAAATTCAGGCAGAGGCCAACTGGAGGCAGGCTCTACAATTGGCCATACAGGAAAATGAGGATGAGAGGATTCCTAAACTGGCTACTAATATCGGGGCTATTTATTTAGATAAAGCTTATTTAAAAGATAGAAGCCCAGGGCTTTTCAAAACTGCAGATTCGTTTTTTGCAATATCATACAATAAACTAAAATTTAAAGACTCGTTGGGAAGTAATCATGGTTTGCTTACGCAACGATTAATGGCAACCAGTTTGCAGTTTCAAAAAAAATATGATAGTGCCAATTATTACTACAAAAAAATAATTGACTTATCTAAGACAAAAAGCCCCACTGCTTATTTAGGTGCACTAATTTTTTATGCAGAATCGCTTAGTGAAACAGGAAGGTTTGATGAAGCGATTGGTTATATAAAAGAAGCAGCAAAATTTGCTGTTGATAATAATGTAGCCACTAAGGACAAAACACATGTTATGAATATCTATGGACGGGTATTAAATAATAGCGGCGATTTTAAGGGTGCTTACAAGTTCGTTGATTCTGCTTATAAGCTATTAGCGACTGATTACGAAAAAGTAAATGCACAGGCTTATGCCGAGTCAGAGTCAAAATTTAAAAACCAGATTTTACAATACCAGATTGAGGCAGAAAAGCAAAAGAAAATTAAATTGTATTATCTATTTGCCGGAATAGTTGTATTGTCTGCCTTTGTTTTTTTATGGTTATATAATAGAAACAACAAACGAATTGCCAATGAAAAAGTAAAACAAAAACAAATTTCTATTGACGCTTTTATTGAAGGGGAAGAAAAAGAAAAAGCAAGAATAGGGAGAGAATTACATGATGGTATTGCACAGGAAATTGTAGCCGTAAAGCTGGCCATGCACCAGCAAAATGCAGATGCAAAATTGATTGAAGAACTTACCCGTATAAGTTTAGACATACGCAATATTTCACATGAACTGATGCCGCAAACATTGAAAGAATACGGATTAAAATTAGCCATAGAAGATATTTGCCAGAAGATATTAGCGCCGTCGGGCATTCAATACGAAGTGCATTCCACATTGCCTGGTGAACGAATGGCCAATAAAATTGAAATTACTTTATACCGCATTTTTCAGGAGTTGGTACATAATATTATTAAGCACAGCCATGCTACCGAAGTATTGGTACAACTACGCAAAATGAATAATCACATTTTACTGATGGTGGAAGATAACGGTAAAGGGATGACCGAAGAAAAGAAGAACGGTATCGGCATCAGCAATTTAAAAAGCCGTGTACAATTGTTAGATGGCAACCTGCAATACGACAGCAGCGAAAACGAAGGCACTACTGCTATTGTAAGAGTGCCGGTTTAAAAAATATTTTTTAGCACTACTTTTTAAACAGCCTGCTTATTTGCTTTAATACCCAAAAGGCTAAAAGCGATGCCAGTAGCCAAAAGGTAACAGGATATTTTATCCGGTACTCGTTAAGCACAGTTTTTACAATGTATTTTCCTTTTTGCAGCATACTCATTTGGCTCCAGGGTATTTCATTGCTCTTTACTACATATATTTTAGTGCTGTCTTTTTTCGCAATACCAATGTTATATTTGTTTAAAGAATCTAATGAAATAGTTCTTACCCCGGTCGTGTTTTGTGCCATTGCAAAACTGGTAAAGCACATCGTTAAAATGAAGAGTAATTTTTTCATACAATATCCTTTTTTAAAGATACTCTTACTTAGTGGTAAGCCATATACCCCGGACAGGGTATTTAATGGAGTTAACACTGAATTTATTTCTTTGGTTATAGTAATAATCTTTGCTGTATTAATCTATCGACAATACCAAACTGGCCTGAGCACCCAATCCTTTAAAAGAAGATTTAGTAGCTCCTTTATAATTTTTTAACCTGTCAGGAAAAATATCTTTATTATAAAAATCATACTTCGATATACTTAAATCATAAAAAGCATTCAGCTTAAATCCTGACAGTTTATCTTTTTTAAAAGGGAAAAAGAAACCACCCTTTGGCCTGGCAAAAAATACATAGCCTTTAAAGGGATTATTGCTTTCAGGTGTTTCTTCAAAAAGGGCAGCATTGCCGCCTTTTGTAGTAAATTTTCCATCGTTGCTTATTACACCCAAATCAAACCCTATAAAGAGTGGCCCCGCAATATATTGGCTGTATCCAAAATGGATATCGAATGTATTGGTAGCTAAGGTTGCTGAAGTGCTATTATTAGCATTGCTGCTCTTAGCCGTAATGCCAAATGCATAGCTACCACCTGCTTCAAATTCAGCTTTGCCATTTCTAAAAATTATGCCTGCATGAATACCGTAGCTGTTCTTTACCAGCAACGGATTGGTTAGTTTAAGCGAATCGCTTATTGCTGCCATGTATTTATCAAATTCGGCTCTAACTGGTTTTGCATAAGCTACACCAAAATAGAATGCTTTACCCTCTATAGTAGTTTTCTTTTTTTGCCCAAAAGCAATTATAGTACATAGAAGCAAAAGAGTAGTTAAATGTGCTTTTTTCATACAGCAGGTTTAATTTTTGTATAGTGAGATATTTATTCTTTCGGTTTTCTTAAATAAAAATTTTCACTGCTCAGGAACGCTCTTTCCATATTAGAGTAAACATCAATCCTGTAATTGTTACTTAGTACAACATTAGTAAGGTGAAAATAAAAGTCTTTCCATTTTGCGTTTGACCCACAGGATGCAGTTAAGGAATCAACTGCTGCTCCGTCTTTTCGTATTACTATATATAATTCATCCACTTCCAGTTTACCACCTCTAAATAAAAGACCAACAAGGCGTAAATCAGTATCTTTTGATTCTATTCCATCCGGATTATAAGATGCTTTGAGTTTGCTGGTGCCAATTGTTATCCTGTATCGTTTATCCAGCTCGGCAATTTTTGCCTCCCTCATTTCTTTATTTTGTCTTCCCGGATAGTCCCTTCGTATTTTGTCGTATCCTGCATGTTGCGAAAAAGACAGCATAACCAATAAACTAAATACTAAGCACAAAAACATTTTTTTCATCAGTGCATATTTAAGTTTTGAATAAATTTAAACCGGTTACTGTTTCAATTTTTCCTTACAAGCCTCAATAAAACTATTATTCTGTTTATCGTTTGGGTTAAGTTTT
>JAYVJU010000171.1:0-9771 GCA_043769035.1 Ferruginibacter sp. | reverse complement strand
TTTTTTATCGCTTATAAAACTGTAATCACCGTCGGGCAAAATCAAAACATCAAACGATTTTAAAGTGCCTGCCCGCAGTCTGTTTCCATTCAACATGGTAATGGGATATTTTACCTGCTGCTCAAACAAATGCCAAATTTCTCCTGCGGCATTGGGGTTAACATCATTACCGGTAACACAAGCCACACGGGGTGCAGCCAGTTTTAAAATATCAGGGCTGCCCATATCTGGCCCGGCATCCATAAAACCACCAGTAAGCGTTGTTACAGTTTCGTTTGTTTCATTAATCATTTTTACCACCTGCTTCCAGTTGGCGGTGTTATCTCTTTTTAAAATGAGTAATGAGCCTTTGCGTATTTTTTTTCCGTTGTAAGTAATATCTTTTTCATTCACTCTTACCCCCACATTATTATTAAGCAGCTTTGCAAGTGTTACAGCACTGGCAACCGCATTATATGGCAATACTGCACCGTAGCTATTCTCTTGAAAAGCGGGCATATCTACAGCCACATCTTTAGCCACCGGCAAATAATTATTAAGTGCATACGCATTTACACCAAAAGCATATGGAATGCTCCAGGCAGTAATGTCATAAGTGGCACTGTCTTCCAATTTTCCAACAGGCTCCAATAAAACTTTTGCCAGTAAACTTTTAGGCTGATTGGCATTTATTGCAATAGTAAATTCAAATTTTTCAACGGGTTCTATTTTGCGGCTGTAATAATTATAGCCCTGCATTTTTGCAGCATCTGTTACAAATCCGTATTTAATATCGTTAGCATCCAGCAGGTTTATTATTCCTGTTATTCTTGCTTTATCATTTGATGTTAGTAAATACGATTTATACTGGCTGCCAATGCCAGCCTTCGCATTGTCAAAATATTTTTTATACTCACTAATAACTTTTGCCGCATTGGCTGATGTTATTTCCACAGTGCTTAACCCTGTAGTGGTGTGATGCATTAAGCGGTCTTTCAATGTCAGCACTTCGCCTTCATCTGTTTGTACCGCAAGGCCGCCACGGCTGTGGCCGCCCTGCTCATACGTCATACCAATGGAGCCATTATACGTTGGATATGTATCGCCATAACTGGGATAAAATAAATCAAAGCGTTCTTTGGTAAAATACAGCCAGCCATTATTATCAAAATATTTTGCGTTGTTCTTTCCTATTTGTGTTTGAAAGTCTTTTTGCCACCCAGTTATCACTTCATGAAAAGGTGCAGCTGCCGGTGCAAAATAATAAGGCTCGTTATAACCCTGCTCATGATAGTCCACATGCACCTGCGGCATCCATTGGTTATACATTTTCATACGCTGCTGCGTTTCAATTTGTGTTTGCCATGCCCAGTCACGGTTTAAATCAAAATTGTAATGGTTAATTCTGCCGCCGGGCCAGGGCTCTTCATGCTCTCTTGCCAATGGGTTTGCATTAGCATTTGTACCCACCATACTGTTAAACCAGTTTACATAGCGGTCTCTGCCATCTGGGTTTAAACAGGGGTCCATAATCACCACTGTATTGCTCAGCCAGTTTGCATGTTCAGGTTTAAGCAATTCATAAATGGTTTGCATAGCCGCTTCGCTGCTGCTGGCTTCGTTGCCATGCACATTATAGCTCAGCCATACAATGGGTGTGGCAGTATTGTTTGCTGCACCGTTTTCAATACCGGTTAACTGTAAATTATTTTTACGTATGTTTTCTAAATTACTGATGTTGCCTGCAGAAGAAACAAAAGCAAGGTACAGTGGTCTGCCTTCGTACGTTTGGCCATACTGCTGCATTTTTACCTGCTGTGGCAAAGCCGCTGCCACCTGCTGAAAATAATTTACAATATTAAAATGCGGTGTAAACTTTGTGCCGATTGGGTAACCTAAAAACTCGTCGGGGCTTTTTAACTGGGCAAATACTGATGTTGAAAAAAGCATTAAAAACAGAAACAGATTTTTCTTCATAAATTGGGGAATTATATCCAGATAAATAATTGAAAGATGAAATGTAAAATAATTTTAATTGCCTTACTGCAATATATATTTATACTGCAATGTACAGCGCAAATTAATCCTTATAACTACCACTCACAAAAAAAAGTAACAGTACAAAATGGAGCCGTTGTTTCTGCACATCCGCTGGCAAGCAAAGCAGGTGTGCAAATATTACAACAAGGCGGCAATGCCATTGATGCAGCTATAGCCACCCAACTTGCATTAGCAGTAGTGTATCCCGGTGCCGGTAATATTGGTGGTGGCGGATTTATGGTGGCACATTTAACCAATGGAAAAAATATCAGTATAGATTACAGGGAAAAAGCGCCGGGTAAAGCCACAAGAGATATGTACCTGGATGCAAATGGTAACCCCTTAATGGAACTATCACAGGATGGACATCTGGCTGCCGGTGTACCTGGCACTGTAGCAGGTTTATTTGCATCGCATAAATATGCAAAATTACCTTTCGAAAAATTAATTCAGCCTGCTATTGACTTTGCAGAAAACGGGTTTGTTATTACAAAATCTGAAGCCGCTTCGCTAAATGAAAACAAGGCAGATTTTATCCGCTTAAATAAATCTGCTACAGCATTTGTAAAAGCAGCAACGTGGAAAGCTGGTGATACCTTAATTCAAAAAGACCTGGCCAATACTTTAAAACGGATAAAAGATAAAGGGCAAAAAGGTTTTTATGCTGGAGAAACCGCAGCACTTATTGTTGATGAGATGCAAAAGAATGGCGGCATCATCAGCCTTGATGACCTGGAAAAGTATGAGGCTAAGGAAAGAATACCTGATGTATTTAATTACAAAGGCAATACCATTGTTACCATGCCATTGCCCAGCAGTGGCGGCATTATTTTACAGCAAATGCTGAAGATGATTGAAAAAAGAAATATTGCCGCCATGAAATTTCAAACAACTGCAAGTGTACAATTAATGACGGAAGTGGAACGCAGAGCCTATGCTGACCGGGCAGAGTTTTTAGGCGACCCGGATTTTGTAAAAGTTCCAACAAAAAAATTAGTTAGCAACGCTTATTTAAAAAACCGCATGAAAGATTATACTGCAGGTAAAGCAGGAAGCAGTAAACTGACAAAGGCAGGTATGATTAAAGAAAGCGAAGAAACTACTCACTTAAGTGTGGTAGATGGTATGGGTAATGCTGTGGCTGTTACCACCACGCTAAACGGCGGCTATGGCAGCCGTGCAGTAGTAACCGGTGCCGGATTTATTTTAAATAACGAAATGGATGATTTTAGTGTAAAGCCAGGTGTGCCTAATATGTATGGCGCTTTAGGTAACGAAAAGAATGCTATCGCACCGGGTAAAAGAATGCTGAGCAGTATGACACCTACTATCGTTTTAAAAAATAATAAACCGTACATCGTTGCAGGTACTCCCGGTGGTACAACAATACCCACCAGCGTCTTTCAAACACTGGTTAATATTTTAGATTTTGGTATGAGTGCAGAAGACGCCGTAAACAAACCTAAATTTCATCACCAGTGGCTGCCCGATGAAATAATGGCTGAAAGAGATTTTGATAAACTTGCTAAAAAGCAATTGCAGCAAATGGGTTATACAATAAAAGACCGGGGACAGATTGGAAGAACAGAAGTGATTGTAATTACAACTGAAAAGGGAAAAAGAATTGTTACTGCAGTGGGTGATAAAAGAGGTGATGATGCGGCGGAAGGGTATGCCCCTGTCCCCTAAAAGGGAACTTGGATTGAAGAGTCTTATCATAAACAGAAATAAAATGAACATAGCAAACCCATTTCTCCAGTCTGCCATCAAACGCCTCACCTATTACAAAGAACTTGGCGATAAAACATTTGCTCAATTAAACGATGCTGACTTTCATTATCAACCCAATGATACCAGTAACAGCATCGCCATTATTATTCAACATATGGCTGGTAATATGCTAAGCCGGTGGACAGATTTTTTAACTACCGACGGCGAAAAGGACTGGCGCAACAGGGATACTGAATTTGAAGCACAACAACTTAGCAAACAGCAATTGATTGAATTATGGAATAAGGGCTGGCAATGTTTTTTAGGCGCCTTACAATCTTTAACAGCAGATGATCTGCTGAAAACAATTCATATCCGCAGCGAAGGTTTATTGGTAGTGGATGCCATTAACCGGCAACTGGCGCATTACCCTTATCATGTAGGGCAGATAATTTATGTAGCCAAAATAATAACTGATAACAACTGGCAAAACCTTTCCGTTGCAAAAGGCCAGTCGGATGAATATAACAGGCAAATTAAAACTGCAATAAAAAAGCAACCATAATCAAACGCTGCACTACTAGTATTATTAACTGTACATTTGCCAACAATTTTTAATTTATGAGACTTACCACTGCTGTTTTATCAATATTTACAATTATAACAACTGCAAGTGCCCAGGTTAAAATTGGCGTAAAGGGCGGCTGGAATTATTCAACAGCAAAAGCAGTTTATACAGGCATAACCCAATCAACCAATTATACCAATGGCTTTGGCTTAGGGGTACAGGCAAAAGTTCCCTTTGATGGTATATTACATTTTTCCCCGTCGGTAATGATCAATAACCGGGGATTTATTATTAAGCCATCAACCGGCACAAACAAAAAAGAACAATATTCCATCACTTATCTTGATTTAATACCTTCACTAAGCGTAGATTTTGAGAATGGCAATAATACCGTTTCCATAGCATTAGGGCCCGATTTTGGCTTTACCAATTTTGGTAAAATGAAAGCTACTGATATGAATAATGTAACCACAACTGAAAAAATGAAATTTGGTTATGGCGGCTATGGCTGGTTCGACCTTGGCCTGCACACCAGTGTTGCTTACAGAATGAAAAAAGTATTTGTTGAATTGGCTTATTTTAATGGATTAGCCAACATTAATAATAACGAGGAAATTGATGGCCGCAACATCCGCAACCGCATGCTGAGCATCAATATCGGGTATTATTTTAAGTAACCCGTAACGCAGTAAAGCAATACGCTCATTAAACACTAATGTATTGCTAATTTAAGCCTGCCCGTTGTCTTATCTAAATAAACTGTAAAGTTTGGTATTGAATTTGTCCATAGCAGGCGAAACAGTATTTTTGTATTAATTGAAATACCCTGAGCAAAAGCCTTTACATATTAAAATGGACCGCACTTACCCTGTTATTTTGGTTAGTGCTTGGCGCTATATGCTTTTTTATTTTTCCCGGTAACAAATGGTTATTCTATATACTGCTGGCTGGCTGGGCTGTAACATGGAGCTTTGTTTTTAAAACTACAAGGAAAAGGCTGGCATTTTTTATTGCCCTCCTCCTATTTGCCGGCAGCCTGTGGGGGCTTATTAATTTTACTCCGGTACAAAATTTCCTGGTAAAAAAAGTAGCCGCTGTTTTATCTCAAAAATTACAAACCAAAGTAGAGGTTAAGCATGTGGACTTTTCGTTGTTTAACAAAATGCTTATTGAAGGAGTATTGGTTGAGGATAAACAGAAAGACACTTTATTATATGCCGGTACTGCAAAAGTGAATATTACCGACTGGTTCTTTATAAAAGAAAAAGCTACTTTAAAATACCTTAGCCTTAATAATACTGTGATAAATTTAAACCGAACGGACTCTGTATGGAATTACCAGTTTTTAATTAATTATTTTTCTTCTCCTAAAAAAAGCAGCTCCTCAAAAAAAGGAATTGAGTTTGATTTTAAAGTAGTGGAGATGGAAAATTTCCGTTTAAATCAAATTGATAAATGGATTGGCAAGGACCTGAAAGTTTCGGTTAATAAATTTAATATTACCTCGGATACGTTTGACCTCGACAAAAAGATCTTTGCAATCAGTAATATAAGTTTAGATAAGCCTGTTTTTTATCAAAACAACTATACCGGCAACAGGCCTGCATTAACCAGTGCAATTAAAGCAAGTATAAAAGCTGATACTTTATCTAAATATAAATGGAATAACGATGGGTGGGTAATGAATATAAATGAGCTTAATATTAGTGATGGCAGTTTTCAAAATGAAAGAGAAACCGAAAGATTGCCTTATACAGACCGCTTTGACGGGCAACACTTTTTATTTTCTACTATTACCGGTAATTTAAAGCATATAAAATTTACAAAAGACACCCTTACAGTTGACATCAATTTAGCAACAAAAGAAAAAAGTGGTTTTGAGATTAAACAACTGCAATCCAATTTAAAGTTTACACCGGACATGATGGAGTTTAATAACCTTAACCTGCAAACAAATAAAAGCAGGCTGGGTAATTATTATGCCATGCGGTACGAAAACTTTAACATCGACATGAGCAGCTTTTTACACAATGTAACACTTGATGGAAAATTTAAGAACAGCCAGCTGCACAGCGATGACATTGCCTTTTTTGCCCCGGCATTAAAAACATGGAACCGCTCAGTAGATATTACAGGTATTGCAAGAGGCACAATTGATAACCTGGTAACAAAAAACATACTCATCAAAAGTGGCAATACAATTGTTGATGGTGATATTGCGTTACGTGGGTTACCGGATATCAATAATACATTTATCGATTTCAAATCAAACAACCTTACCACAAACTACAACGACCTTGTAACAATTATCCCGGCTTTAAAAAATATTACACAACCCAGGTTAAGCCAGTTGGGCAATATTGGGTTTAAAGGAAATTACACCGGCTTTATAAATGATTTTGTTACTTATGGAAACATAACTACCGCCCTTGGCAGCATTGTTGCCGATATTAATATGAAGCTGCCCGAAAACAAGCCTGCATCCTATACCGGAAAAATATCCTCGTCAGGTTTTAACCTGGGGCAATTTATTAATAACAGGCAAATAGGTAAAGTTTCACTCAACGGAAATATAAGCGGCAGCGGATTTACTTTAAAGGATTTAAAAACAAACTTTAAAGGCAATATTCACGAGCTGGAATTTTCAGGCTACAACTACACCAATATTTCCATTGACGGTAATTTTGATAAATTAATATTTACCGGTCATGGTAATGTAGATGACCCTAATTTAAAAATTGACAATTTTAATGGTTCGGTAAGCTTTGCAGGAAAAGAACTGGCTTTTAATTTTGATGCCCTGTTAAAAAAATCGAATTTAAAAAAACTGCATTTTACAAACGAGGATTTTAAATTAGACGGACATTTTAACCTGAACTTTACCGGAAACAATATTGATAAATTTTTAGGTACAGCAAGGGTTTATGATGCAACACTGCAGCACGACAGTACCCGGCTTTCTTTCGATTCACTTTCGTTGCAGTCATTTATTGCCGATAATAAAAAATATCTTTCCTTTCAAACAAACGAATTTGAAGGTAATGTTACCGGTAAGTTTAAAATACTTGAACTGCCCGATGCCTTTAAAGTTTTTTTAAACCGCTATTACCCATCGTATATAAAAGCTCCAAAAAATCTGGTAAGCGACCAGGACTTTAGTTTTTTTGTTAAGACAAAAGAGGTTAATGAATATGTGCAACTGATAGACAAAAGATTAAAAGGTTTTAATAACTCAGCATTTAGTGGCAACCTTAAACTTGCAGCAAACGAACTGAATATTAAAGCCAATATCCCCGGGTTTGAATACGATAAAAAGGTATTCAATAACCTGGTATTGGAAAGTAAAGGCAACCGTGATACACTATTTACAAAAATTACAACAGGCGATATTGTTTTAAATGACAGCCTGCACTTTCCCGGAACTGACCTTACCATAAGATCGCAGAATGACATTTCGGTTATTCAGTTAAAAACAAGCGCCAGCAAAACACTAAGCGAAGCAGAATTAAATGCCACCGTGCAAACCCTGAGTGATGGTGTAAAAATTCACTTCTCCCCTTCTTCGTTTATCATCAACGAAAAAAAATGGCAGCTTGAAAAAGATGGTGAGCTTACCATTCGCAAAGCATACATAGATGCCAGCGAAGTAAAATTTGTTCAGGGCGAACAGGAAATCACTTTCTCAACAGAAATGGATGATGTAACTGACAAAACCAATGTAATTGCAAAACTTAAAAAAGTTAATATTGATGATTTTACACCTTTCTTTTTAAAACAACCCCGGCTGGAGGGCAGGCTTACAGGAACTGTAACACTTGTTGACCCTTTTGGAAAACAGAATATTGAATATGATGCAACAGCAGAAGACTTCAGGTTTGAAGACAAACTGATTGGTAAAGTAAATTTAAAAGGAGATGTAAATACGGTATCGGGTTTAGTAAGAACTAAAGTAGATGCAGAGGGTAAGCTGAATAAATTCAGTATTGATGGCAGTTATAATTATAAAAAAGACACCTCGGATAACCAGATGAATTTTAATTTTTTATCTGAACGCTTTGACCTTAGTATATTGAATAATTACCTGGGCAGCATATTTAGTGATATGCAGGGTGATGTAACAGGAGGTTTGAAAATATATGGAGGTAATGGGCACAATTATATAACCGGCAGCCCTACAATTACCAATGGTGCTTTAACCGTAAATTATACAAAATGCAGGTATAGTTTTACAAATGAAACCATCATTTTTAATCCTGATGAAATTGATTTAGGTACTTTACAATTAAAAGATACCCTAAATAATTCCGGTACAGCCAGTGGCAAAATGCGCCACAAATTTTTCCAGGATTTTGATTTTGATAACCTTAGGTTTGAAACCGGTAAAATGTTGCTGTTAAATACAACCAAAAAAGATAATAGCCAGTTTTATGGCAATGTAACCGGGCGTGCATTAATGACCTTAAACGGCCCGGTTACCGACATGAAAATGAAGATTAATGGTGCCCCATCTACTATAGACAGCAGCCATATTTATTTACCCACGGGATCAAGCAGGGAGTCAGGTTCGATTGATTATATAGAGTTTATACAGTTTGGTACCGAAATGGAAAATATAAAAAACAGGCAGGGTACCAATTTATTAATTGATATGGACATTGCGGCCAACCCCGCCTGTAAGATTGATGTAATATTAGATGAAGCAACAGGTGATATTATAAAAGGACAAGGTAACGGCAATTTAAAAATACGTGTAGGAACTACCGAACCTATTACAATGCGGGGCAGGTTTGATATTACAAAAGGAGATTACACTTTTAACTTTCAAACATTTTTAAAGAAGCCATTTAAATTAAACAGAGGCTCTATTATATGGAATGGAGATCCTTATCTTGCCAATATAAATATTGAAGCAGAATACCTTGCTGAAAATATTGACATGAGCAGCATTTCCTCATCAAACAGTTTTAAGCAAAAAGGCGACCTTAAAATTATTGCGGCATTAACCGGAATTTTAAACAAACCTGACATTGCATTTAATTTTGTAATGACAGATAACAATGCGTTAAAAGGCGATTATTATGCCGAAAATAAATTAGCCGATTTTAAGAATGACAAAAATGAAATGCTTAAACAGGTAGCCAGTTTGCTGCTTATAAATTCTTTTATTTCCAACCAGGCAGGGGCACAAAATGCATTGTCGGGCAGCATACCTTTTACTATTGCTGCCAATACTATTGGCGGGGTTGTATCCGGCTGGCTTACGGGAATATTTAACAAAGGCCTGGAAAAAGCCACCAAGGGTATTGTATCTACTTATTTCGATATTAACTCCAGTTTCGATCTGCAAAGCAGTGCAGCATTATTACAGGCAAATGTAAAAACCGGTTTACAGTTTTTAGTAAATAACAGGTTAGTTGTTTTACTGGGCGGCAATATCGACATAAATAATTCGGCCTATACACAACAGCTTACTA
>JAYVJU010000170.1:0-7002 GCA_043769035.1 Ferruginibacter sp. | reverse complement strand
CATCTAACATCTAACATCTAACATCTAACATCTAACATCTAACATCTAACATCTAACATCTAACATCTAACATCTAACATCTAACATCTAACATTTAACATTTAACATCTAACATCTAACATCTAACTCTTCTTCACTTCCACCGCATACACATTTGTTTCTCCTTCAAAATTAGCACGGAATATAATCCACTTTTCATCCGGACTGAAATGCACGTTTGGCTCTAAACTGTATTTATGATTTTTCATATTCACTAATCTTTCCGAAATAAATTTATTTCCCGATGGAGTAAACAGATAAACCCACATGCCATCTTTTGCTTTTGCCACCTGGCCGGGGTCGCCGCCATCTCCACAAAACAGTTTATTATCTTTTGTACTGTTGAAATGAATACTCCATTCATCCCTTTGCAATTCGTATTTTGTTTTTTCTCCTGTGGCAAGATGATGCCCTTCTATAAAAAAAGTGGTGCTTCTTGGTTGCTGCAGGTCGTACCAGATAATTTTTCCATCATCACTGCTCCATTCATGCCCCGCAATTTCCATATCCATTATCCGCTTATGAATCTGTGTGATCTTTTTGGTATTTACATCAATCGTCCAGATGCGGTTCACTTTATGCCAGGGGCCTTCGTGGCAAAATAGCAGAAGGTTGGGATCGGCTGCCGAAAATTGTACATGGTTTAGCCATGCAGTATCGGTATGCAGTTTGTTAAGTTGTTTCTTTTTTATGTCAATGGTAAATAAAGTACGGGGTAGCTTTGCTTCATAAATAATATTAAAGTAGCTGGACTTGCCGGGATATTTTTTAAACAACTCCTTTTCTTCGTCACTGCTTTTTGCCCCACCCAGCAATGTACCATCAGCATTAACAGCAGTTATACTTGCTTTAAAATCATCCGGAAAAACATATACGAGTGTTTCTTTTTTTGTTTTAATATCCACACAAAAAACACTGTCTTTTACCTGAAAGAATAGTTGATTTGTTTTGGCAGAAACAATTTCGCCATTCATGGCTGTAGCATGATTGGTGAGTTGTTCAATCGCCAGTGTTTTTAAATCCACCATATAAATCTGCCGGTTCCTGGCGCTGGTGTTGCTGATCTCTACTTTGTCGGCCTGCTCTTCCTGTTTTTGCGGAGTCGTGTTATAGAAAACCATTTTATTACCTACAAAAGGGTTGTTGTGGAAATAGAAACTGTAATTGCTACCTTCCTTCCTGGTCAGCCTTACTATTTTGTGATGAGTGTCTTTATCGATCCATTCATCAGGCATTTTTTTGCCGCCCGTTTCTAAAACCTCTTGTGCATTTACATGAATGCTCAGGGTTGCACAAAGCAATCCTGCTGCTAAAAATTTCATTGTTACAATTTTTGAATAATTATACAATCGTTATTAAGGAGGTGAAGAATAGCAACACAACTTATTTTATTAACCCCTTCCAGCCATCCTGTAGTTACATGTTTAATCATTAACCATTTCTGCACCTTTCAATTCAGCAGGCAGCAAGGGCCAGTCTTTACCGGGTTTGTGAGCTGAAAGCATCATCGCATCCAGCTTTTTAACCACGGCAGGAAATTTACCGGCTACATTATTTTTTTCTGAGGGATCAGCAGTCAGGTTATATAATTCCGCAACAACTTTATCCGTTTTATTTACATTCAGTTTAATATACTTCCAGTTTTTCCATCGTATGGCCTGGCGTCCATCATTTTCATGAAACTCCCAGTATAAATAATCATGCTGCGCCTGTTTACCTTTTTTTAAAAGTGTGGGTAAAATAGAAATGCCATCAATACCTTTTGTAAGCGTTATTCCGGCAAGGTTTTGAAAAGTAGGATACATATCCCATAAAGCCAGCCACTGATCAGTTACACCCGGCTGTATCTTCCCTTTCCAGTATGCAATAAACGGAACCCTGATGCCGCCTTCATATAAATCTCTTTTTATGCCACGATATATACCTGTGTTTTTAAAAAAATCCGGGTCGCCACCATTTTCTTTGTGTGGCCCGTTATCGCTTGTAAAAATTATCAAGGTGTTTTCCAATATATTTTTTTCAGCAAGGGTTTTAATAATTTCTCCTACATACATATCCAGCCTTCCTACCATTGCAGCGTATTGTGCATGTGGTAAGGCTTCGGGTTTTATATTATGCTCTCTTGTTTTTAACTTACCGCCAGATAAGGGAGCTTCGTTGAACTTTGCAGCATAGTAATTATACAAGCTGTCGTGTGGACCAATTACATCACCATGCGGCAGTGTGTATGGCAGATACATAAAAAATGGTTTACTACCTGCCTGCTGAATGTATTGTATTGCCTGTTGTTGAATGAGTGCAGCGGAATAAACAGAGTCGTATATTTTATTAATTGGCAAATCAACTTTAACATGATTGTTCCATAAATACGGCGGGTAATAATCATGCGCCAGGCTTTGGCAATTGTAGCCATAAAAAATATCAAAGCCTTTTTTATTAGGGTCGCCGCTGTTTTTATTAAAGCCCAGCCCCCATTTACCAAATGCAGCTGTGGCATAACCGTTTTGCTGTAACAGATTAGCCAGTGTAATTACAGAATCGGGCAAAGGTGTTTGTCCTTCGGGAGCAAAGGATTTGTTACCACGAATAACTGAATGCCCTGTATGCAGGCCAGTAAAAAAACTACAGCGTGCCGGGCCGCATACTGTAGAGGAAGAATAAAACTGTGTAAACTTCATCCCTTCTTTTGCCAGTTTATCCAGGTTAGGTGTTTCTGTTTTTTGCTGGCCATAACAACCAATATCTGCATAGCCCAGATCATCTGCTAAAATAAAAATAATATTGGGTTGCTTTTTTGCAACCGGCAGTTGTGCCACAACTGCAGTAGCAAAACAAAAAAACAAAATTACTATTGCTGCAATTTCTTTTTTAAAGCAATTAACCATCTGTAAATATTTTAATACCTTTTACTCAATTGTGATCTTTACCAGCCCCGCCTCATGCTTGCGAATGTAAGGCATAATAACACCTTTATGCGGAACTACCTGCAGCTTCTGTAATAAATAATCATTCCTGTCATGCACCCTCACATCGGTATAAATAAGCTGCCCTGTACTATCAGCATTTACCAAAAGCAAGCCATTTACTTTATTATAAAACCGCTGGCCTACCAGCATGTATTCCACATTATTAAAACCAAACCTGGTAAACTGCCCCGGCCTTATGGTGTATGAGTTTTTAGTATTAGATACATGCCTTTCATTTACGATCTTAAAATCTTTATCGAGCAATGAAAAACGGACACCAACATCACCATAGTCTATATAAGAAGACCGGTATGGATCTTTTCTTGCAGGAGGAGGTGAAGTTCTGTAATTGTTACTGGAGTCGGGTATTATATAATCCCGGTATAAGGTAATATTTTCATCTGCAGGATAAGTCCGCTGCCAGAAGCCGGCCGCTATACTTACCCATTTACCCGACTGCTTAACTAATAAAAAATTGGTGTTCGTATTTTTTTCGAATTGAGATTTTAAAATTGAAAAGGGCACTTCTTCCACCAATATTTTGTTTAAGCGGCTTACAAATACAAAACGCTTTAAGGAAGTAGCATCCGGTGGTGCCAGTAATGAAGTTACGGTAATGGCAGAATCTGAATTACTAAGGCTGATTGATGATTGGCTGTATAAATATCCGGAACTGTAAAAGGTATTTCTTATGGTATAACCGGTGGCAAGATTTACTTTCATTATTTCCAGTGCCGTACTGCTGCGTAATGTTTTTAAAACCAGCAGGTATTTTCCCAATACCAAAATTTCCTGCTGCAACTTTTCTTCATCACTTTTAAAATCATACGCCACTTTGTGGCTGAAGTTGATATTTAAAAGACTGTCGGCCTGTACAATTACCAGTGTTCTTTTTTCAATATCATCAAGAGCGGTATGGTACACCATGTAGAATTTATTTTCCTTTACTATCAATTGAAAGCCCAGTTTGATATTTTGCGATTGCGACCGCAACAGGTTTTCAAATGCTACTGACATATCTGTAACATTCCCTTTAGCATCAATTTTCCAAAAGAAATATTTTGTGGTGTAAGGCGGACGGATGCAAAGAAAATAAAAATCAGCAAACGCAGTTATCCGCACTTCCGATCTTTCCTCGAATTTAAATGGTACACTGATCTTTTGCTTAAATGCAAGTTCATCATCGAATATATATATTACAGGCTCCTCAGTATTCGTAAAACTCAATAAATGATGGGTGCCGCCGATATTGGCTGCCATTTCAATCTTATCAGAACTGTTTACAAAAGTATTTTGCCGGGTATAATCCAGCTTAAGTGTATTTTGTGTGTACCCTTTTACTGCACAAAGGCATAGTAAAAAAAACAGGCAATTGAGTAATTTCATATAGCAGCCCTTTGCAGTTTCAATCTTTAACGTAACAGCGTTTAGTAAACACAAGATATTATTATTAAAGCAGCATTTTATTAATAGTAACTGTTAAATTATTTTTCGTTTCCCACAGCTTCATATACCTCCACTTCAATAATGCTTAATGTGCCTTTTGCATTGGCATCATTTCTTGCAACACCATCATCCAGTTTTTTACCATTCACTTCCACACCTGCATCTGTGGCTTTGCTTTGCGATGCATCAGTTAACTGGATACGTAATTTTTTACCCTGCTGCGGCGTACATTTTATGGTGTAATAACCCAGCGATGTTTGTGTACTGCCTTTAAACAATTCTTTACCATCAATGGTAATTAGTAAAGGATATATTCTTGAACGGAAATTATTCAGCTTTAAAGTTATTTCACTTACTGTGGCAGTTTTTTCCAGGTCGTACTCAACCCATGCTGTATTTAATTTACCATCATTCACCCATTCGCTTAATTCATTATCGTCGTAGCTGGCAAAAGCACTGTCGGCATGTGCGCCTGCTGTTGCTTTTACAATAGCAACAGGCTTACGGGTAATATTATAAGATGGTATTGCAGGTGTTGGTCCTCTTTTTAAAACCGATGGTAACCCTGCAGCAGGCAGTATTTTCGACAACCCATTTGCTGTTACAAATGGCTGTGAATATAAAAACACTTCAGCATTTTTTAATCCATCAGCTTTTGCTGTAATAGTTACTTTGCCTGCTGTATTTGTAAAACGAATTAAAAAACGGTTCACTCCTCCTTCTACCGGAAAAGTTTTTTCTAAAATATAATTGCCCGGCCCCATGGCCATACCGCCACGCCATTCCGCAGGACCATCAAGTGTATAATTGATCATGTTTAATGCAGTAGGGCAACGGTTGCCTTTGGCATCAATTACTTCCACTTCTATTAAAGCAAGGTCGTGGCCATTGGCAGTAAAATCAACAGGGCGTTTAATATTGGTTAAGCGTAAAGCTACCGGCACTCCTACAGTAATTAACTGATCGGCACAAATAACTTTATTATTTGCAGTGTAACCTTTAGCACTGATATTGCCGGGCTTCCATTCAATATTTTTAAACGTAAATAAAAAGCCATCGCTCTTTGTACCAAAACCCTGCGATATGCCATTCACTTTTAATTCCACTTTTTCGGCAGTGGAAATAACATAGATATCTTTTTTAACTCCCGGCGCATAATTCCAATGTCCTACAATATGAATATGCTGCCGCTCAGGATTTACCCATCCATCCCACATTACTTCGTGGGCATAAAAATTTTCTTTCTTTATTCTTAAGGCATCTACCTCTCCGCTCCTGCGGTAATTCTCTTCGCCGCGGTGATGCGTATTGGTTTCGCTCCATACAATATTTACGCCGCCGGCACTTACTCTTTTCCCGGTGCCCGGCCTTTCGTTCCAGAATTCGAACCAGCGTTTTACATTTTCCACCGCATGGCTTTCCATATTGCGGTTGTAAGCTGCAGCAGGTTGCCCGTTATGCAAAGGGCCTGCTCCGTCTTTATGATATGGCGGAGTAAACTCATCCCAGTATTTTCTCGACCCTTCATCACGGCTATATTCCATAGCCCACATAGGAATGTTAGCGCTTTTATTGGTGTACAGCATTTCGCCGCCATACTCTGCCACTTTACTATCCAGCATTTCCCTGCTGCCAATGGCACGGCCACCGTTGGCATCGTATCCATTGCGGATGTCTTTCATCTCCTGCATATGTTTTTCGCTGATGCTTTCGTTACCACATTCATAAAAAATAATACTGGGATTATTGCGGTTGTAAATAATAGCATCTCTCATTACCTGTTTACGTTGTTCCCATCGTACACCTTCCACATCTTTTTCTGCATCGCCTGCCTGCATAGCCTGCATTAAACCTACACGGTCGCAGCTTTCAATATCCTGTTTCCATGGGGTAATATGCATCCAGCGTACTAAATTGCCGCCGCTTTCCACCATCATGCCATTGCTGTAATCACTTAACCATGGCGGCACACTTAAACCAATTGCCGGCCATTCATTACTCGTTCGCTGTGCATAGCCATGCACCATTATTACACGGTCGTTTAAATAGATCATCCCGTTTTTAAATTCCGTTTTTCTAAAACCAGTCGTGGTGCTTACCACATCAACAGGTTTATTATTGATGAGTAAACTTGTTTGCACATTATATAAATAACCATAACCCCAGCTCCAGAAATTTAAGCCGGTAACAGGCGCAGCAGCTTTTACCATTTGTATCTGCCCCGGCGCAATGGTTACTTTGTCGCCGGTAAATATTTTTACCAGCCTGCCATCTTTGTCTGTTATGCTTACCTGGTAAGTAACATCTTGCATGGCATTGCTTTCATTTTTTATTTCGCTTTCGGTATGTATTGTGGCCGATCTTGCTTTAATGTTATAATTATCTGCATACACATACACACCTGTTGTTTTAAGGTTGCTGTAGATTGGTAAGGTTTGATAAATTTTTGGCGTAACGTGCAGGTAAACATTTTTACTGATGCCGCCATAGTTGGCGTTAAAATTTTTATCCTCCCATTGGTATTTGGTGTTGGTAGCTTTTTCCCTGTAAT
>JAYVJU010000169.1:0-23581 GCA_043769035.1 Ferruginibacter sp. | reverse complement strand
GAAGCCAGTTTTAGTACCGGTATGCTGCGTATGGGTGAGTTAAGCATTGCGATGCTGCTGCAAATTATTCTGCCATTAATTATTTTCTTTCTGGGCTTTAGCAGTATAGCAGCAGATAAAGAAAATGGTACGTTGAAAATTATCAGTAGTCAGGGAGCCAGCAGTTTTCAATTATTAACAGGAAGAACAATTGGCCTGTGGCTGATAAGCAGCCTGTTTTTCATTCCTGCATTTGCCGTTACCGGTATTTTAATGTTGCTGCAAAAAAATAGTCATATCAATGCAGATACATTGCCCCGGTTTTTACTCACTGGTTTACTCTATTCAATTTTTTATTGGGTGGTAGCTGCATTTACTGTTATTGTTTCTGCAAAAAGCAATACAGCCAAAAATGCCTTAATAAAATTATTGGGGATCTGGCTGCTGATGGCAATTGTGTTACCCAAAATTGTACAGGTAGCAGGTAACAGTATCTACACTGCACCAAGTAAATTAAGTTTTGAAACTGCTATTGAAAAAGATATTGTAAAACAAGGAGACAGCCACAACCCCGATGACCCATTCTTTAAACGGGTAAGGGATAGTGTTTTCAAGAAATATGGTGTGAGCTCAGCAGATAGTTTACCGGTAAACATGGGCGGCATAGTTGGATATGAAGGCGAAAGATTAAGTTCGGAAACATACGTAAAGCATTACAATGATTTAACTGATTTATACCGCAGGCAAAATGCTGTAAGCAAATGGACGGGTTTTATAAATCCGTTTATGATGCTAAAGCATAACTCTATGGCTTTGTCTGGCAGCGATTTTGAAAGTTATATTAATTTTCAGCAACAGGCCGAATTATACCGATATAGTTTGGCACAGCGAATGAATGCCTTGCAAACAAAATATGTAAGCAATGCAAAACCCAAAGAGGGAAGTCACGCATTGCATATAGATAAAGAATATTTCAAAGCGTTTCCTGATTTTAATTACAAATTTTTGGTTATGCAAAAAACCTTGCACCATGAAACCATTTCTGTTATCGCAATGCTGTTTTGGTTGCTGATATCCTGGGTGGCCTTAGTATATGTTTCTAAAACCTTTAAAATTATTGCAGCATAATGTTTCCATTATTTATAAAACAATTTTTTCGTAACAGAATTGCAACATTTTCATTGCTGTTACTTTTTGTTATTGGCATCATCAGCATAAGCATTGGTAAGAAGTTTTTAGTACAACAGCAGGCTGCCATAGCCGAAACAGCGCAGCACCAGCAACAACATATTGACAGGTTACTGAAGTATGAGAATAAAGAATTTGGCTTGTTGATGTACTATTTAAAATTTGCCTATATTAACCCAACCAATAATCTGGCAGGCCTGGCCATTGGGCAACGGGATATTAACAGCAGCATACAGGCCAACACTATCAGAGGTTTAGAAGGGCAGAAATACGATACCGATTTAAGGAATCCCTTTCAGTTAATGATGGGTAATTTTGATTTGAGTTTTGTTATACTTTATTTATTTCCTTTGGTTATTATTGTCCTCTGCTACAACCTCTACAGCGAAGAAAAAGAAAATGGCACCTGGGCATTGCTGAAAACTCAAAGCAAAAGCACCACAACCTATTTGTTACAAAAAATGGCAGTGCCTTATGTGTTTGTACTTACTGTATTGGCCTTGCTTTATGTAACCGCTGCGGTATGGCTGCAAATACCAATTACAAATGCTTTTGTAAACTTTATGGTAAGCAATAGCTTGTACATAAGTTGCTGGTTTGCCATTGCTTTATTAGTAATATCATTTTACAAAAGTAGTGCGGTAAATGCAGTATCGCTTTTAAGTGTGTGGCTGTTGCTTACTTTATTATTGCCAGGAGCAATCAATAACTATATAACTCAAAAATATACCGTTCCCGAAGCATTGAGTACTATGATGAAACAACGGGATGGCTACCACAAAAAATGGGATATACCTAAAGACAGTACGCTGCAATTATTTTTTAAAGAATATCCGCAATACAAAAATTACGAATGGAAAGAGGATGGATTTGACTGGCTATGGTACTACGCCATGCAGCACATGGGTGATGCTGATGCAAAGAGAGATAAGGATTTGTTTATGCAGAAATTACAACAAAGAGAAAAGGAAAGCAACCAATTTAGTTACTGGCTCCCTACTTTATACACTCAGCAGTTGAATACACAGTTAGCCCAAACAAGCCTGCAAAATCATTTACAGTTTTTAGACAGCAGTGCTGCATACCATCAAAAATTACGGTTCTATTTCTATCCAAAAATATTTACCGCTGCACCTGTTTTAAAAGAAGACTGGACAAAACAGGTGCCGCAGTATTGCTACATAAAAAACGAAACAGGATTTACAAAAAGTTTATACCCTGCTTTGTTTGTTTTGTTGATTGCAGCAGCAGGATTGTGGCGATTAAAAAATGATGTAAAGTATAAGTAAATGAAACAAATAACTTTAATAATATGCCTGCTGAAAAGCTGCTTATCATTTGCTCAAAATGGTAAAATAATTTCTGCAACAATAGTTACCCAACCCGACAGTGTAAAACAATTTCGCATTCAACGTATTCCATCTTTTCAAAAAATATTTGATAGCACAAAGCTTACCGATATTACCTACCTGAGCGATGGTTTAAAAATTAAAGGATTTATTGCTGAGCCAAAACAACCCGGCAAATATCCCTGCATTATTTTTTGCCGTGGCGGCAATAAAGATTTTGGAATGATTGATTGGTGGACAACCACTTTCTTTTGTGAGTTTGCCAGTCATGGCTATGTGGTAATTGCTTCGCAATACCGGGGTACAACTGGTTGCGAAGGCGAAGATGAATTTGGCGGTGCCGATACCATGGATGTTATTAACTGTATTCCAGCATTAGCCAATTGGCCTTCAGCAGATACTTCACGAATAGGCATGTATGGCATAAGCCGTGGCGGTATGATGGTGTATGAAAGTTTACGTTCTTTAAAAAATATTAAGGCGGCTATCATAAATAGTGGTGCTGCAAACCAGTACGATGCTTTTAAACGAAAAGATGGTGCTGAATGGGACAGTGCAGTGTTTGGTAAAATGATACCTAATTATTTTAAGCAAAAAGACAAAGCCTTACAGCTACGCAGTGCATTGTATTGGCCAGAAAAAATTTGCAGAACAACTCCCTTGCTCATTATGCACGGCAGTGCCGATTGGCGTACACCGCTAAGCAGCACCTTGCAATTAGTTACAAAACTTACCGAACTTAAACAACCGCTTCGTTTTGTTTTGTATGAAGGGGCGGTGCATGGTTTACGTGGCACAGGCGAAAGCCGTGATAATATGTGGTGGGAATGGTTTGATAAATATGTAAAAAACAAAAGCAAGTTGCCTGAAATGGAATTGCATGGCGATTAAATAATACAATGAGAGGATTAAATAATCATATCCGACTTTTTATTGCAGTAAGCCTTGCTGCATTTGCTATACAAATTTCAATTGTGTACATGGCATGGGTGTATGCTTTTATTTTTGATAAAGACCTTTTCGGTAATCAAACCACAATTCATTGGTTTGTTTTATCAGCCATTCCTTTGGCTGTGTTTATAACTATTTTTATTGGTAAAAAAAACGCCGCCCCAAAAAGTATTGATGATATTGAATACTACTGTAGCCGTTTTATGAGAGTTTTTCTTTTTGCTGTATTGATGGTATATGTATTTGATAAATTCAATGGCATGTTTTTTACTACCAGCATACGGCAGTTAGATACACCGTTGGGCGAAATAAGAGGTTTGCCATTATGCTGGCGTTTTTATGAGTATTCTCCATTGATGAAAAACTTTGTAATTACCACACAATTGATTGGAGGTATTTTAATTCTTTTTAATCGTTACACTAACATTGCGGCATTAACATTGGTAATTGTATTTACCAATATCGTCATCATCGCATTTGGGCATCATGTACACCTTGAAATGTTTACTATTTGTATGCTATTAATATCTTTTTATCTTTTATTGTTAGACTATAAAAGGCTTTCGTCTGTTTTTATTAAACCAGCATATTCTTCATCATTACCTATTTACTTCACAAAAAAATCAACTTGGGGTTGGGCAGTTTTTGAAATTATTTATGCAGTTTTTTTTATAATTTTTCTCAGTTACAGAGAATATAAAATTATAAATAGTTACGATGAATCTGTGTTACCAATTGCCGGTGTTTGGAAAGTAGATAAAATAAATAGCAACTATTTTAATTTTTCAAAAGATAGCCTTCCTCAAAAACTATATATAGAAACAGACGGTGAATTTAAAATGCCGGATGGTAAAATAAAATCTATTGAAATAAAATTGGATAGCATAAAAAAAATAGCTATCCTAAGTGGTATGCTAATTAAAAATAGTAATGATACTTTGAAATATGCTTTTACGAAAGATACCGCACTACAATTTTTTAGCAACAAAGACAGTACAGTATTACAATTATTGTATCAGCCTTTAATTAGGTATAAATACTAAAGAATGAAACTGATTTTTTCTATTATTTCTTTTTGCGTTGTTCAGCATGGTTTTGCACAACTTGCCCCACCAATAAAGGAAGACAGTTTATTGCAAGGAAATTTTCTTCCATCTGCAAACCCTCTCACCATCAATGCCAGCAAAGCAACAGGCACCATAAAATTAGATGGCAAACTAATTGAAGCCGATTGGCAACAAGCAAATTCTTACACAAACTTTATACAGGTTGACCCTAACCAGGGGCAGCAATCAAAATATCAAACCGTAATTAAAATTTTATTCGATAATAAATATTTGTACATCGGCGCATTTTGTAAAGATACCGCTGGCAAAAAAGGTGTAAGAGTACAAGATTTTAGAAGAGACTTTGGTTACTTTGATAACGACCTGCTTGGTGTAGCATTAGACCCATTTAATGGCCAACGAAACGCCACCGGCTTTCAAACAAACCCCTATGGAGCATTACGAGATTTGCAGGTATTTGATGATAATATTTTTGACAGAGAATGGGATGCACTGTGGAGTGCAAGAAGTAATATAACCGATAGCGGCTGGACTTGCGAATTTGCTATTCCTTGGAAAACATTACGTTACCCAAAGGCAAATAAAGATTCTGTTGTTTGGGGCATAAATTTTAATCGTATTGCAAGGCGTGAGAATGAGAATAGTAGCTTCTCTCCTTACCCTCGTAGTTTTGATGGTTACAGAATGACTTATGCAGGTTTGCTCAAAGGGATTGAGCCACCACCACCTTCAACCAACATACAAGTAAATCCTTATTGGGTAAATGAATACAACGGTAAAAAAGAAATGGGCAAAGATGCCATCAAAAAATACAATACAAAATTAGGTGGCGAAATTAAATACAGCCCCACTGCACACAGCACACTGGACTTTACCTTCAATACAGATTTTGCACAGGCCGATGCAGACAGACAGGTAAATAATCTCACCCGTTTTTCAGTTTTTTTTCCAGAGCGGCGGCAATTTTTTTTAGAAAATGCAGGATTGTTTGATGCCGGTAATCAGTTCACTTTTAAACCATTTTTTAGCCGTACTATTGGGTTGGACAATAACGGCAACCCAATACCCATTGATGCAGGTATAAGATTTACTGATAAGAATAATAAATACAGTTTGGGTGCTTTATACATTCATCAGCGAAAAACAACTAATACACAAGCTGCCAATATGAGTGTAGTGCGGTATCTGAAAAACTATGGTACACAAAATAATATTGGCTTATTAGTTACCAATCGCATTGATGAGGCAAATGATTCTTTAAAAACAAACATCAATACTACTGCTTCCATTACTGGCTTCAACAGGTTTAGTAATAAACTGCGTTTTAATTACACCATTACCGGTAGCAAATCATCAGGCAATTATAAAGATGATGGGTTGGCTGCATTTACAAGGCTGGTATATGAATCAAATACATTTGCTTTTTTCTGGAATACAGGCTATGTATCAAAATCATTTAATCCGCAAATGGGTTTTGTATCCCGTAATGATTTTATAAAAAACTATGCAGACGCTTATTTTATCAAAAGAAAACAAAAATGGTTTCCAAAATTTATACGAAGCTGGGAACCTGGAGTAGAAATTGATGTGTATCAAAACCGTAATAATTTAAAGTTGCAAGAAGCTTATATTGCTCCTTATCCTATATTCTTCATTTTTAACAACGGCACTAAATTTATTGCACGGGCAATTTTTAACTGGCAAAATCTGCCGGTAAATTTTAATCCTATTGGTGTGGAAATAGCCGCAGGCAATTATCATTACAACCAGGTAAGGACCGAATACTATAGCGACCAGAGCAGTAAGTTTTCTTATACAGTTGATGTAACCACTGGTGGCTATTTTAATGGAAAAATAACAACACTGTCTGGCACTATCCGCTATGCACCTTCACCGCATATTGCTTTTAATATTGATTATGAAGCAAACTATTTACGAAAAGTAGGTATTAGAAAAGAAGACCTTAACACACAATTGGTAACGCCTAATATTCGCATGGCAGTAAACCCACGATTGCAAATGAATGTATTTTATCAATACAACACTGCTACTGAAAGAAGCAGGTGGAATGCAAGGTTTAGCTGGGAGTATAAACCACTCTCTTACATTTATTTGGTATGGAACGAAAATAAAACAGCAGATTTTAGAGAAGACCAAACCATTGGAAAGATTAGTTATTTAAAACAGTTTTAAAAATGAATAAAAAATTACCCGTCACAGTTTTAAGTGGTTTTTTAGGCGCAGGAAAAACAACTTTACTTAATCATATTTTGCATAATAAAGAAGGCTTAAAAGTAGCTGTAATTGTAAATGATATGAGTGAGGTAAATGTAGATGCAAGATTGGTGAATGAACAAAATGTATTATCAAGAACCGAAGAGAAGTTAGTGGAAATGAGCAATGGATGTATCTGTTGTACACTAAGAGAAGACTTGATGATTGAGGTAGAAAAGCTTGCCAACGAAGGCAGGTTTGATTATTTATTGATTGAAAGCACTGGAATCAGCGAACCTGTTCCTGTAGCCCAAACATTCAGTTTTGTGGATGAAGAAAAAGGGATAGACCTTTCTAAATTCAGTTACATCGATACAATGGTTACTGTGGTTGACTGTTTCAATTTTTTTAATGATTTTGGTACCAACGAATTATTGGTAGATAGAAAGCTAACCGATATGGAAGGCGACCATAGAACGATTGTAAACTTATTGACCGACCAAATAGAATTTGCAAATGTTATCATACTAAACAAAACGGATTTGGTAGATGCTAAAACTGTTGGGTTATTGAAAGCATCCATCCAAAAATTAAACCCATCTGCTAAAATAATCAGTTCAAATTTTAGTAAAGTAGAACCCAAAGAAATATTAAATACAAAATTGTTTGATTTTGAAGAAGCACAAAATAGTGCTGGCTGGCAAAAAGAATTAGAAGCTGGTGAGCATACACCAGAAACAGAAGAATATGGTATTTCATCATTTGTTTTTAGAAATCAAAAACCTTTTCATCCTATAAGATTCTGGAAATATATTAATGAAGAATATCCTGTTGGGGTAATAAGAGCCAAAGGTTTATTTTGGTTGGCTTCACGGCCAGATGATGCCATCAATTTTTCACAAGCTGGCGGTTCATCAAGGCTTGAAAAAGCTGGTGTTTGGTGGACGAGTATGCCTTATGCAGAACGAATAACCTATCAATCATTTGCCGATAACAAAGAATTTATTGAAAGCAAATGGAGCAAACAATGGGGCGATAGAATGAATGAATTGGTTTTTATTGGGCAAGACCTAGAAAAAGAAAAAATGATTGCCGACCTTGAAAAATGTTTGTTGCAGGATAATGAGCAATACTTGTTTGACCAAAAAGCAAAATTGGCAGACCCATTTCCTAAAGATATTTAATAGAAGCAGCAATGATTACAAGAAGAGAAATAATAAAACAAGGTGGGCTTGCTCTTACATCATTTGCAATGCCATTTTCACTAACCGAATTTATAAAGTATAATAAAATGACAGACAGTAAAAAATTTGATGTGATAATAGTTGGCGGAAGTTATGCAGGACTTTCAGCAGCAATGGCTTTGGGGAGAGCGTTAAGAAATGTATTGATTATTGATAGTGGCAAATCTTGTAATATTCAAACACCACACTCACACAACTTCTTAACACAAGATGGGAAAACACCAAAAGAAATTTCAACACTTGCCAAGCTACAAGTTGAAAAATATAAAACCGTAAAATTTTACAACGGACTTGCTACCAATGGTATAAAAATGGAAAATGGTTTTGAAATTACAACTGAAGCAAATGATAAATTCTCAGCAAAGAAATTAATTTTTGCAACAGGTGTAAAAGACATTATGCCAAACATAAAAGGATTTGCAGCATGTTGGGGAACTTCTGTTATCCATTGCCCGTATTGTCATGGTTACGAATACAGCCATGAGAATACAGGCATACTTGCTAACGGAGATATTGCATTTGAAATCGGGAAGCTAATAAATATTTGGACAAAGGATTTAACCATTTTTACCAATGGAAAATCAACTTTAACCGAAGGCCAGAATCAAAAGCTCAATAAGCACCACATAAAAGTTATAGAAACAGAAGTTGACCATTTTAAACATAGCCATGGACAAATTGAAAGCGTTGTTTTTAAAGACAATACTTCAGTAAACATAAAGGCTTTATATGCCCGACCAACATTTGAACAACATTGTGAAATTGCCAAACAATTAGGTTGCGATTTGACAGAACAAAATTATTTAAAAATCGACCTATTTCAAAAAACTGCAGTACATGGAATATTTGCTTGTGGCGACAATTCAAGTATCATGCGTACGGTGTCTTATGCTGTGGCTATGGGTGGCGTGGCTGGAGCTATGGCAAATAGAGAATTAATTGAGGAGGAATTTTAAATTACAAGGCTTAATTATGGGAAACCATCACACTTAATAAACATTATCTGCAAACACAGCAATAATTTTCTGTGTTATTTCTGTGTTATTATTGTAAGAAACGATTATAACCTTCTTACATCCACCGCCACTTTTAATTCATGTGTGCCGCCGCTCATGATAACACCTTTTAATGGAATAATATCAAAATAATCTCTTCCCCAGCCAATGGTGATGTATTGTTCGGTAGGCAGTTGGTTATTAGTAGGGTCAAAATCTACCCACCCAATTTCAGGAATAAAAACGGAGAACCACGCATGTGATGCATCCACACCGGTTAATTTTTCTTTACCATCTGCTGCCATCGTTTCCAAATAACCACTCACATACCTGGCAGGTAAACCCATGGCATGTACACCAGCAATAGCAAGGTGTGCAAAATCCTGACAAACACCTTTGCGCTCTTCCATTACGGTTGACAGCGGAGTAGAGATGGTGGTAAAGCCAGGAGTAAAATCAAACTCTGCATAAATGCGTTGCATCAAATCGTACACAGCTTCAAATAAAGGGCGGTTGGGTGTAAACGAAATTGCTGCAAATTCTTTTATAGCCGCAGAGGGGGAAGTAATATTTGTAGCTGTACAAAATTGTCTTTCATGCATAAAATTACCTGTAGAGTTTTGCAACAGGTCTCTTACGCTTTCCCAGCTTTGTGCAGGAGTTGCTGCAGGTTGAGCAATAATATTTTTTTTCTCTACAATGGATGTAGCTGTTACAGATAATGCTTCATGTTCCTGCTCCACTACAAAATAACAAACCTTGTTGCCAAAAAAATCTTCATACTCTTCAATAATTTCAGGTAAAGGAGAAATGGAAATATTAAATGACTGGCAGGTTTGTGATGCAGTATCACGGGGAGACAGTATTGCAATATTGTGGCAAAGGTCAACTATCTCATGGTATTGATAATGGGTGGTATGTGTAATGGAATATAACATTATAACAGTGCCCTAAATAAGATTAGAAATAAATAATTGCTTTTGAGAAAGCGAATGTTTAAAATAAGTTTTAGATACTAACTGGCTGGTATCTGCCAATAAAGAATATAGTTTACCCAGAAATTCGTTTAATGCGGTGTAGCTATTGCTGTTACTGTCGGTTTGTGCCAGTGTAATACCGCTGGCTAATTTCAATAAAGTATCTGCTTCCAGTATTAATTTTTCCTGTTCGCTCAGTGGTTGGTCTTTATTTGCCTTTGGCAATAAAGAAATATATTTTTTTATTTTATTTACAAGATAAGCAAGCGATTTTGGATAATTCATATCCAGCATCATCAGCTCCAGCACTAAGGGTAATTGTAAATGATCCCTGTAAGTGTACCGGTAAGTGATGAGGCTTTGTGTTGCAGTTAATACACCCTGCATTAAATCATGTTCTGTTTGTTGTGTTTGCTTTTTTTGAAAAACATTTTGCAATAAACTGATGATGTATAAAGCCTGTTCTATCTTTCTGCCAAGGTCTAAAATATTCCAGCCCTGTTCTCTTCTTACACTTTCACGGTTCATGCCTAAAAATGCAAACATAGAAGTATTGAGCGAATCGATAGTGGCAATAATGCTTAAATGATCATGACGGTTTGTTTGCTTTGCAGCATCCCAGTTTTCTTCTAACTGACGTAATACCCGCCAGGTATCCAATGCCCAAAAATTTCTTACGCTGTACACAGCTCTTTTTAATAAAGACAGGTTATGACTAAGACTTCCGTTTCTTTTTTCGTTGTATAAAATATCGGTAAGCTCCGGCCATGGATTTGTAAGTAAAGCGGTATCGATGGGTTCATCATCTGCAGGTGCAAAACCCGGGTAAGTATATGTACAGTGGCTAAGTGTTTGTAATAATATTTCTTTACTCACCATTGTTTCGCTGTTGGCAGAATGATTGTTTTGCAAAATATACTGCATTACTGTGCGCTGTAACCTGGCATTGTAAATAACTCTTTCGGTATAACGGCCTACCCAAAAAAGATTTTCTGCTGTATGGCTTGGCAAGGCTCTCTTATGTAATGTTGCAGGCGAATCGTCTGTTTTTAATTGCAGTTTTACAGATTGTTCATGTTCATCACCAGAAGATAATACCCAGGTATCTTTACTAATGCCGCCTGACTGATTGGAAATTACAAAGCTGCTTTCTGCCGGGCTGCTACGGGTTAATCCGCCGGGCATGGCTACATAACTATTATTATGACTTACTAAAAAACTTCTTATCAAAGAATGGCCAGCCTGTATTTTCCCATCCTGCATATATGGAGTAGAAGAGAAGTTGATTTTTTCCTGGCCTACATATAAATACGGGTTGGCTTTTATATCTGCAATTAATTTGGCTGTGGCTAATGGCGAAAGTGAAGCGCCATCGATTGTAGAGCGACCGGAACTATGCCGGAAAATCCGACGTACCACTAATTGTTTGATGTTATCAATTACATACTGCATTTCTTTTGCCTGCCCACACCACCATGTTGCAATTGATGGCGTAAGTAAATCGGTACCAAAAAAATGTTTTGCTACTGCAGGTAAAAAAGGAACCAAGCCGGCGTTTTCAACCACACTGCTTCCTAATGGATTGGCAATAGCAACATTGCCTTTTCTTACAACCTGTAATAAACCGGGCACACCTAACAACGAATCACTTTTTAATTCTAACGGGTCGCAATAAGTATCATCCATCCTTCTCAAAATCACATCTACTTTTTCAAGGCCCTCAATAGTTTTTAACCAAACGTAGTTATCCTTTGCCATTAAATCATTGCCCTGTATTAAGGTAAGCCCAAGATATGCGGCCAGGTAAGCATGTTCAAAATAAGTTTCATTTTCGGGCCCTGGTGTAAGAATTACCACACGTGGGTGTTCAGTTTTATGCGGTGCAATATTATTTAATGCCTGTTGTAAGGAATCGAAATATGGTGATAACCTTTTTACCTGCAGGTTACTAAATAATTCCGGCAGCACACTCGACATAGCAAAACGGTTTTCCAATGCATAACCGGCACCGGAAGGAGCTTGTGTTCTGTCGCTGATTACCCATAATTTTCCATCGGTACCACGGGCAATATCTGCAGCATATAAAATTAAATGTTGTGTGCCGGGCAATTGTATATTGGTACAGGGGCGCAAAAATCCGGGGTGCATATAAATTAATTCCTGCGGAATGATGCCTTCTTTAATTAATGTTTGCGAACCATAAATATCTTTCAGCAATAAATTTAATAACTCGGCTCTTTGTACAAGTCCGGCATTAATAGTATTCCATTCTTCGGCAGTTATCAGTTGTGGAATGGAGTCCAGTTCCCAGGGGCGGCTTTGCCCCGAGGGATCGTTGTAAATATTATAAGCTACGCCATTCTCTTTAAGCAAACGCAAAATATCATTATTGCGGTGCTGCACTTCTTGAGGGCCCAATTGCTTTAACGAGGTTAAAAAAGTTTGCCAATCGGGCCGCATGGTATTGCCACCGGAAAAAAGTTCGTTGTAAGAACTGAGTGCAGGTATATATTCTTGTAACAGTGCAGTAACTGACGATTGATCGGGCATAAACAGTTTTCAATACTTGATGCCCTAAAATTACAACAATTATTGCAGGTGGATTGCAGTAATGATTTGCGACTGAAAACTGGTGCCGCCGCAGGATGATAATAGCGACAAATGATTTTTATTTTGCTAAGCCATACCCTGTAAATATTCCTGAGCCGGGATATTGGGCATCATTCATCCACAGCATCCTTGCGCCTTTAATGCAGGAAAAATAAACATCGTACAGTTTAGGTTTGCCTTCTATATCCGAAAAACTCATTTGCCAGTTATTGGGTACTGCAAATTTTCCTGACGACTTTACTTCTACATATTTTGTATTGCCTGTCATTCCGTTTACCGCCATTAATCTCCAGTTGTAGGTATTGCCGGTATTAAACTGAAAAAATTGCGAAGACTGATGGATATTCATACCAGCATAATTGCCGGTGTATGTATTGTACATCTGTTGTATGCCGGTAAAATCACTGGTCCATTTGCCAGAAAAATCCGACGCCGCCACAGCAAACTTGTTGTAGCTGGCCATTTGCGCCAGTGGCTTCAGCAGGTCGGTTTCACTATCCCAGCGTATTGTTTCGGGGTCAACTTTGTATTGTTGTATAAGAGTATTTTTATCGGGTGCTACAAATTCTATCCAGCCATCTCCCTGGCGAAACAGTAAAACAAAAACTTCTTTACCCGTATTGTTTTCTGTAAGATAACCCATGCCAAGATAAGGCCTGTTGTAAGTACTGATATAAGCCGTGCGGTAATTTTTAAGACTGCTGTAACGTGGTGCCACTAATATATTCCATGCGGCGTTAGTCAATGGTTCCGGGTCGGCAGGAAAAATGGTGCTTTCTTTTGGATAATGTATCAGCACTTTAATATTTCCTTTTGATACTTCCACCCAATCTTCCTGTACAACGCTTGTCCAGCCATCATCAAAATTTGATGTGGTAAATGCAAAGCCATCCTGCCTGGCAATTGTGTTTGAAATATTTTGTACAGCCTGTTGTGGATCGGGTTGTTGTTGTTCGATCTGTTGCTGCCCGTTTTGTTGAGGATCGGGCTGTTGTGAATTGTTTTGCTGCGGATCTGTTTGCTGTGTATTCTGCTGGCTGTTGTTATTTGTATTTTGAACGGTGTTGTTATTTCCATTTGCAGGAGCGTTTGCAACTTCGCCAAAATACAGGTCGTGTTCTTTTTTGTTTAAAGAAAAATAAGTAATGATATAGCGGTTATCTTTTTGCAGCCAAACAAATTTATCATCACCCTGTACAGGAATAATGCTCCAGCCTAAAGCAGTAAGTTGCTGTACAATTGAATCCGGGTCTGCACCGGCAGCAGTTGCAGGTAAATAAAGCACCTCTGTTTTTGTAACCGTGGTATTGGCTTTTTTAGTTTCCATTTCTAAAAGCGCTTTGCCCGATAATTCCATTAAAAACCTGCTATCCTGTTTACTGCCAGCAGGCAATGCAATACCTGTTAGCGAAGATTGAGAAACCGGCACTAATTTTTTTTGTGCTTTACTATTAATACATAGCAGCATTATACTTGCCGCAAGTAAAATTGGTTTTAGCAGTTGTAAAGATTTTATTTTCATTTTATTTATTTTATGGTTTTCAACCAGACCTCGTAAACTTTAATACACCGGCACATTAGTAAAAGTGCATTTCATTTCACCGGAAAAACCATCTGTAAAAGTTTCCGTCATTGCATCACCTTTTGTAATGCCTTTAAGGCCCTGTATCATAATGCCCATTACAAAATACCCGCTTGCTTTGCCATCTTCTACTTTTTCGATAACGAGTTTGCAGTTGGGTGATACCGGTGGTAGTTTTCTAAGTAAAGATTCGCTTACAAAACTTGCCATATGACCATTTCCGATGATGGGAGAAAATTTATAGATGTAAGGTTTTTTAGCAGTGCCATAATACAATACTGCTTCAGTGGTTCTAATTTCAGAAAACTTTTTTGTACCATAAAGAGGATTCTTTTCATTTATCTCTTTAAAATTGTAGGTCTCAGCTTTTAAACGGGTATTTACAGAAGTGAGGTCTATCTTAAAATAATTTTCTTTGTTATTACCTTCTTCTTTGCCTGCACTAAATGTAAAAGTGTTTTCTGATGTCTTCATAAATTGTGCATAGGGCAAACTGATATTAATAATTTTACTTTGTAAGGTTACTGTTGCTGCACCAGCTGCATTAGTGCCGGATTTAGTATTGTTATTTACGGCGGGTTTACTATCAGCTGCGGCTTTTGCATTGTCTAAACTTACACCGGCAGGTTTTACATATACATCCGCCTCGGCTTTAAATATAAATTCCACTCTCCGGTTTTGGGCTTTGCCTTCTGCATTTTTATTATCAGCTATTGGTTGGGTTTCGCCACGGCCCTCAGTAGAAAATTTACTTTCATCAATATTGTACTGATTTACAAGGATGGTTTTAACAGCTTCGGCTCTTTGCTGAGAAAGATTTTGATTAGCGGCATCATCACCATCACTGTCTGTATGCCCCACAATTTTTACGGGCATGGTAATTTCTTTCAACACTTTACTTATATCAAGCAGGGCTCCCATACTTTCGGGCCTTAGCGTAGCTTTGCCGGTATAAAATAATAAGTTGCTTATTATTTTTCCTTCTTCAAACTTTGCACGGGTATCAGGAATATCTTTAGCCACACGAATATTGCTTACATAAAAATCAGAGCCACCCACACTGCCAAAATCAAACCCAAACTGGTTGGGCATATATTCTTCATTTATTGTTTGCAGGTCGTATAATTTTTTTTCATTCCACCAAAACCTGAACCTTTTGCCCTGTACACAAATGCTGATATGTACCGGCGTTGTGTTATTGTAAGGAAGGCTCTCAGACATTTTATCGGATACCGCACTGCTGATGTTATTATTGTTATAAAGCGATAGTCTGCTCCTTGTACCACCATCACCAAGAATGGTAGAGACATACACGGCATGTTTTCCTGTTTGTAATATTTTTTCATCAGTAACTAAGCTGCCGCTTGTATTCATTAATGAAAAACTTATCCGTGGGTCGTAAGTATTTTTTACAATCAGCAGGTCAAATTCTACAGTAAAATTATTACCCCAGCTTTGCTTTTTATTACGGCTGATTTGTTTTGTGCTGGTTGCTGCCATTTTTAACCATTTGCCTTCCAGCTCATCAATAGTAACCACTTCTGCCGATGAAGAAGTGATCCATCCTAAAGGTGATTCACCAATATTATCTTTTTCAAAATTGTCGAAATACAGGATGGTACTGCCGGGTACAAAATCAAATTTGCTGTACACTTTAAGGTTGGGGGTGCTGCCCCTTAGTTTTGTTTCATCTGTTTTGCCGCTTTCAGCAGCAGGGGTGTCTTTATTTTCAACATCCCCGCTTTGTTTTTTATCATCAGCTTTATCTAATATTTTGCCTGCAGCCTGTTCGGCTTTCTGTTTTATTTTTTTTAAAAGCTGTGCCTGTACATTGGTAATTGAAAATGCCACCAGGACGAATGCTATAATAATTTTCATTTTGTTATGATTTATAATTTTTTAAATTTTTTAAAACTGCGTTACAATAAATGGTTGTTATGATTTACAGTATAAAGATGCAATTGCTGTAGTGGCTTTGCAATCCTGTAAAAACAGGATTTTTGTGTGGAAACACTACTTATGCTTTTGTGATTTTTATTTTAATGCTATATACGTACACTGCATTTGCTTATTTACCATTCAGATAGTTTAGTATTACTTATACCTGTAGCCTTTAAAGTACCATGGCTGCTAACAAGGCTCGACCTGCCTTCTAAACCTATCTGTAACGATTTGCCTATAGGTCCCACTTTTACTCCAACGCTTACCTCTGCTTTGGTAACCATGTTTACATCACCAACACCATCACTGCCTATTTCCACTTCCACTGCTTCAGATACTGTAGCGCCTGCTTTTACCGGGCCCTTGCTTATACCTACACCAGCTTCAATACCTGTGGTAACTGTGCCGCCCCATTCTTTTACCTTGTCATCTTTATCAAGCTCTATAGTAACATCTACACCCACCGAACCTTCTATTTTAATTGGCCCGGCCTGGCCGCCAATGCCAACTTTAGGTGTTAATTTTACAGTGCTGCCAATATATTCGTCTCCCAATTCTTTTCTTGTAATTTTTACATCGCCTAAATTATAAGTGATGCTGGAATGGCTGCAGTTGTTGTCGAATACGATTACTTTATAATCAACCTTGCTGTTGTACTGGCAGGCTATATCATCAAATTCTTTAAGCTTTATTTTACCCGGTTCTTTTTCCTGTTTTTTACATACATATTGTGTTATGGAAACAAATGGAAAATTATATACCGGCCCTTCCACATCACCTTTTCCTTGTGTTAAAGCACCAAGCCAGCCCATCTGGAAACCGAGTTTGGTAGCCTCATACATATCAGGCCATTGAATATACATGTACCAGTAAGCATTTTCATTGATGAATTCTTTTTTCAGTTTCAATTCTTCCTGGTAAAACTGATATAGTTTTGGATTAATAACTTTTAAATACTTATCACTGGTTTCTTTATACCTGGGGCAAAAATCCTTGTTAGGTTTTCCCTCGCCTGTTTGCTCATCATCTTCTTCACGCAATTTTTCCATCTCTTTATCGTAAGCCTCTTTCAATGCTTTTCCTTCACCTTGTCCAAAGTCAGCCACTTTTTTATAAAAGGCTTTCATTTTAACCCCGTGCAAATCTACGTATGCAGTTAACAGCTTGCCAGCCCTGCCTGCATACATAGGTACAGACACAAACTGTCCCTTGGTACCCGGATTAGCCATTGCCGTTCTTACTAAATTAAGATCCGCATTCAACCGTTGTTGTTGATCTTGTACCGCTTTATCATCAGCTATTTTTTTCAATTTTTCTAATTGGTTGTACTTACTGTTTACCTGCTTATAAAATTCTGTCCATTCCTTTTCAGACTGTACACATTCCTCAACCGATGAAGGGTAACCCGGCGCCTCAAAACTGCCAAGGTTTAGTGGGTCGGCTTTTGTACGCCGTGGCAACCGGAAATTTTTTTCACTTGTTTTTTCCCCCAGTTTTGTAAGCCGCTCTTCTTTTTCTTTTGTGTAAGAATGTTGCATTGATTTTTTTACCGCCTCCCTTGCCTTTTCAATATTTCCCCTGCTGTGTTCAATAGCAGCTTTGGTAAGGTTGGCCTGCGGATGATAGGCATAAATGCGGATGGTGCTGTCTAAATACTTTTCTGCTTTATTAATTTCACCCAGGCCAAACCATGCCTGGCCCAGGTTATTAAGCACTGTACTGTTTTTTGGAAACCTTGCGTTGAGGTTATTAAGAATTGGTATTGCCAGATGCTGTGCACCCAGCATAGAAAGCATGGCAGCATAATTACTGGTATTGTCAACACTGCTGCCGTTTTGTGCCGATACTTTTCCCAGTACATACAATGCAATTTCCGTATGGCCGGCCATCCATAACCCCATTGCCATATTGCCTGCTTCATCAGTACTTTTGCTATTAGCCTGTATATAAGCATATACTTTATTACCCATTGTTACCACAGCGGGCATTAATGCAGCAGCAATCTTTTTTTGAACAGCGTCAATATAACTACCCATTTTTTCTGTAGCAACTGCTTTGGGTATTGCTGCAATTCGGCCGACATCCCTTTTAGGTACAATACGGTTTTCATCTTCCCATGCATCGGCTAATTGCTTATCAGTTACTTTAGGCACATTTTTAAATGATGGCATTTTAAAACCCATACTGTCCATCATTTTTTTATCATCTGCACTCATTTCACCCATCATCTTTTCTGCGTCCTTCATCATTGCCTCCATTTCTTTTTGTGTGGGAGGTTTTTCTTTAGCAACAGATTTTTTGCCGGTTTGCGAAAACGCAGCTATCGTGCAAAGAATGAAAATGAAAAGGCTTATATATTTTTTCATAAAGAAGTTATTTATTAAAACATACTATCATTCTTTTACAGGCTTTAAGTTTTACCTAATATTGCCTGTAGCAGATACTGTAGATTTATTCATTACCCATTTGCCACCACTACTAACATTAGTACCGCTGCCCCAGGTGCCATTTAACTGGCTGCCCGATAATGTTGCAGCAAATGAAAAAACGCCGCCGTTACTGTACGTATATTTTCCATTTATTTGATTATTGGAAAAACTGTAAGTGCCATTGGCAATAACGCTGTTGTTGGCGCCAACTACCTGCATGGTACCATCAGCATTTAATTTAAAGGAGTAATAACTTGGTGTATTGTTTTGCCCCGTGCCATAAGTGCCAACCCAGCTACCTGCAACAGCACCAGCTGCTGGTGGTACACCCATCGTTTTAACACCACCCATAGTTTTATTGAAGCCTGATGGAGGTGTGGTATTGCTGGTATTGGCTGGTGGTGCAGTAGTGTTTTGGTTTGGAATAAATTCAACTCTTAATAAAATAGTATAATTGCCATGATCTCTTAAATTGCCAACAGCAGCTTCATCATAATTAACTGCAATTACCCCTTTGCCATATCCCATATTACTATTGCTGATCGTAACTAAATTAGGCGTATTCATTACCACCAGCTTTGGTGAAAAATCACCCAGTTTTTCCATACCGATAGGGCGGGTGCCTGCTCTTCCTAATTCGCCCTGGTCGCCACCGGCTTTTATTTTAGATAAACCCAGGCTGCCCGAATGATATATGATGCCACCGATATTGCCTGTTAAAATGCTGAACCCAATCATTAGCGGGGCAACTTTTTGATTTATGCTTTGATAAAAACCACGAATGGTTGATGAAAAAGCAAGTGAATTGTCTGCAATTGGATCATGCTCCCAGCCGGTAGGTATTGCAGTAAGTATATCGCCGTCGTTCATGTCGTACTCTCCAATCAGGTCATTACAACTGTAAGTATCGCCTGCTTTTATACCTCCTCTGTTATTGCCAGATAAATCTACCCAACTACCTGCACTGATGCGGTTTGAAAACTGCCCCGTAGCATCACCATATACTGCTGTACGTTTTTCATAACTGAGTTTGGAGTTACCATTTTTGTCGGCAAGTGTAAAGTTGAAATTGAAAAATACTTCATCCCCTTTACCATCGCTATGCAGAATATCATCCCATGTTTCCCGGTAGCATTCAAAACCGGCAAAGTAAACACGTATTCTGCCCGATTGGGCAAGTAGTGAAGTGATTGCGGTAAGCATAAATAAGGATGCAATAATTTTTTTCATATCTGTATGTTTTAATAGCACAAATTTGTTTTGTTTTAAAAAAGAAACCTATCCCTTAAAAACAGGAGATTTTATAAAACAAAAAAATCATGGAAAAAGGGGAGCTGCTTTTGAAAAGCTGTTTGTTTAATTTGTAAGATGGAAGTAAAAAGATTATTTTACTGTATGAAAAAGATTATACTGCTTATAGCCTGTGTAATTCCGCTTGGCGTTTTTGCACAAAAAAATATTTTTGACAGCATCCGCAATCTTATAAAAATTGAAAAGAACGATTCTGAAAGAGTACGCCTGCTGGTACAGCTGGGGAATAAAATAAAACAGACAGACACCACTGAAAGCTGGCGTTGCCACAAAGCTATTGACTCCATTGCTACAGCAACCGGTAATGAATACTTTGCCGGGCAGGGCTTTTTTTTAAAGGGTACCCTGATGATCAGTACACAAAATTTTGCAGCACTTGCTGTGCTTGAGAAAGCAGTACAATCATTTTCAAAATTTCCCGGTAATAAAAGAATACAGCTTTCTTTAGGTTCTGCTTTAATTAATACCGGGCTGGTTCATTTTCGTAACAATGATTATGCAACCGCAGTAGATTATTTTTTACAGGCAGAACAAATATATCTTAAGTACAATCCTGTAAGTGTTGATCTGGCGCCTTTATACAGTAATATGTCGATGGCCTATTCCAGTTTAAATAAACCCGAAGAAGGATTATTGGCAAGTAAAAAAGGGATTGATTTTGCAAGAAAAACTAACGACAAGCAGATGCTTGCCAACGCACTGTTTACTTATGGCGGTAATCTTGTAGCAGCTAAAAAAGGAAATTCTGGACTGGCGGTGCTTGACTCTGCAAAACAACTGGGCAAGGAAATGAATAACAGTAATGTAGTTTACATGAGCGATTTTATGAAGGCCATGTATTACTATAATAACAAACTGTACCAGGAAGCTATAGATAACTACACAGTATGTTTACAGGCTGCAAAGGCTAACAATTTTGCAATTGGTATTGGAAGTAATTTTATAAATATAGCAGCCTGCGAAGCAGAGTTGAAAAGATATGCACTGGCAGCTGCTCACCTGGATTCTTCAGCAAAGTACCTGGATTATTCAGAACCATCGGAAGCAAAACAACAATACTTTGAAAACTATGCCCAGGCTTACAGGGGAATGGGGCAGTATGATAAAGCATTTGCTTTTAAAGATTCTGCAACAGCCATGAAGGATTCTCTTTACCAGAAAGATAATTTACGGCAAATGGAATTCAGGCAGGCAAGATATAATTACGATGCAAAACAACAGGAAGTAAATAAGCTGGAAACTGAAAGAAAGATTCAGCAATTGCAGATAGCCCGGAAAAATACTTTAAACTATGTATTGGCCGGAAGTGCATTGGCACTTATCGTTATTTCTTTATTAGGCTACAGAAATTACCGCAGCAAACAAAAATTACAGCAGCAACGTATTGCCGAACTGGAAACCCAACAGCAATTAACTGCAACCGAAGCAGTGCTTAAAGGCGAAGAACAGGAAAGAACAAGGTTGGCAAAAGACCTGCATGATGGCCTGGGTGGTATGTTAAGCGGCATAAAATTTTCAATGAACAGTATGAAAGGAAATTTAATTATGACGCCTGAAAACGCACAGGCTTTTGAACGCAGCATGGATATGCTGGACAGTTCGATAAAAGAAATGCGCCGTGTGGCTCATAATATGATGCCCGAAGCACTGGTAAAATTTGGATTGGATACGGCATTAAAAGATTTTTGTAATGACATTAATCAAAGCGGCGCATTAAAAATAAATTACCAGTCAATCGGGTTGGAAAATGGAGGTATTGAACAAACCACAGCCATAACCATTTACCGCATTGTGCAGGAACTCATCAACAACACAATGAAACATGCCGCAGCAACAACAGCCATTGTACAGGTTACAAAATCAAATAATCAGATTGCTGTAACTGTTGAAGACGATGGCAATGGTTTTGACCCGGTAATTTTGCAGGGCGCAAAGGGAATAGGTTGGACAAATATTCAAAGCAGGGTTGATTTTTTAAAAGGTACATTAGATGTACAGTCTGCTGCAGGTAAGGGCACTTCCGTTCATATTGAATTAAATGCATAATGGCTACAAAAGTTTTTATAGTAGATGATCATTACATGGTGATTGAAGGCATCCGCTCTTTGCTGCAAAACGAAAAAAATATTGAATGGGTGGGGCATGCTTCCAATGCAGCATCCTGCCTTGCATTTTTACAGCAGCAATTGCCCGAGGTTATTTTAATGGATATTAACCTGCCTGATAAAAGCGGCATTGATCTTTGCAAAGAAGTAAGGGAAAAATATCCAGCAGTATTTGTAATTGGCCTCAGTACTTTTAACCAGCAAAGTTTTATTCAAAAAATGATGGATAATGGCGCCAGCGGTTATGTGCTTAAAAATGCCACGCAGGAAGAATTGATGGAAGCAATAGGAACAGTAGCTGCTGGAAAAACTTTTTTAAGTGATGAGGCGGCACAATCTTTAAGAAAAAATAATGAAGGAGAAATACCCGTATTAACCCGCCGGGAAAAAGAAGTGCTGGAACTGATTGCCGATGGCCTTACCAATAACGAAATAGCCATAAAACTATTTATAAGTGTAACCACGGTAGATACACACCGCAAAAATTTATTGGCAAAATTCGATTCAAGAAATATTGCATCGCTGATTAAAGCAGCTATGCAGATGCAGCTGCTATGAGAGTTTATTCAAAATCTTTATACAATAAATACTTTTTCCGTATTGCTTTAAAAGCAGTCAATCCCGGCTCCCAGCTTTTTTTTATTTCTGCTTCGGTTTTACCATCTTTTATCTGCTGCTGAAAAATATCGTTACCCGATAGCTTATTAATAAAATTGGTTTTTAAAAAGAAACTGTCTTTACCCGGAAATAGTTTGTAGGCATCGATAAAATATTTCAATTGAATTTTGCGGTCAACAATTTTCAGTATTTCTTCATTGGTGCCGTCGATCTTCCAGCCATAACAGGTTTGGTAAAAGCATTTACTGCTTTTTGCACCGGCATTTGGTTTGGGTATAAAGCTGTATAAATTTTTTGGCATTGCCGGGTGCCCGAATATCTGAAACGGAGCATCTGTTCCCCTGCCTTCGCTGAATACAGTGCCTTCAAAAAAACAGGTAGAAGGATACAGGTAAATGCTCTGCATGGTTTTAATATTCGGCGATGGCATAACAGGTAAAATGTATTTACTGGTGTGGTCGTAATTTTTACATTTAATAACTGTAACATGAAAAGGTGTATCGGCAGTAGGTTGCGTAGTGATATTATACGCATTGATGGCATTGGCTTTTGCCGATAACATGTTTTCTCCTGCCAGCATTAAACCATATTCACCAATCGTCATTCCGTAAACAATGGGTACGGGCTGCATACCAATAAAACTTTTATGCTTCATATCCAGCACCGGGCCATCTACATAAAAGCCATTGGGGTTGGGTCTGTCTAATATCAATAATGGTTTATGATTTTCCAGTGCGGCTTCTAAATAATATTGTAAAGAAGATATGTAGGTATAAAAACGAACACCCACATCCTGTATATCAAAGATCAATATATCCACGCCTTTAAAATCTTCAGGTGTTGGTTTTTTATGGTCGCCATATAAACTTATTACAGGTATGCCGGTGGCTTTATCTTTTACATCGGTAACATGTTCTCCTGCATCGGCAGTTCCCCTGAAGCCATGTTCGGGGCCAAATATTTTTACAATATTCACCCCTCTTTTTAATAAGGTATCTACCAGGTGCGTATTTTTTACCAT
>JAYVJU010000168.1:0-7486 GCA_043769035.1 Ferruginibacter sp. | reverse complement strand
ATTGGCGGCAAACTGTTCCTGTAATTTTTTTATGAGTGTTTCCACTCTTTCCATTTATAATTATACTTTTGATGCCCGGAAGTTAAAATGGCAGCGTTAATAAAAATTTGTGCCGTAAGTTACAAACTCAATTTTAAAAAATTATATAAATGTTTATAGAACCTGGTTTAAAGGGAGAGCGCAGGGGCTGGATAGAAGTAATATGCGGCAGTATGTTCAGTGGAAAAACAGAAGAACTGATACGCCGTTTAAAGCGGGTAAAGATTGCTAATTTAAAAGTAGAGATATTTAAGCCTGCCATTGACGTACGCTATGATGCTGAGAAAATAGTAAGCCACGATACCAATGCTATTTTATCTACCCCGGTTGAAAGTTCGCAAACCATTTTACTGCTGGCGCAGGATGTAGATGTGGTGGGTATTGATGAAGCCCAGTTTTTTGATGCAGAAATAGGAAACGTTTGTGAGCAATTGGCATTAAGGGGCATCCGTGTAATTGTGGCCGGGCTGGATATGGATTACCTGGGCAATCCATTCGGGCAAATGCCGGCACTTTTGGCTAAGGCAGATTATATAACAAAGCTGCATGCCATTTGTATGAAATGCGGCAATATTGCCAACATAAGCTATCGCAAAAAAGCAGAAGGCCCACAGGTTTTACTGGGCGAAAAAGATATTTACGAACCCAGGTGCAGGCACTGTGCACAGGAGAGGGATTAGTTTTGCAGCTAAGTATTACATCGGCATAGTGCATTAACCTGTTCAACATAAATAAAAAACGGGCTGTATTTTAACAGCCCGTTTTTTATTATTACAATTTTAATTTTACCTGTTGATGATCAGTTTTTGCGATTCAACCTGTTTACCATTATTTACTTTAACAAAGTAAATACCCGGTTTAAGTTTGCTTACATCAACTGTATTAAAGTTAACCCCATTGTCAACATTAACCTGTTTGCGTAATACTTCCTGGCCAAGCTGGTTGGTTATTACAATATCAACATTTCCTTTAGCAAAAGCGTCAAAAGAAATGGTAACTGCATTAGAGGCTGGCACAGGGAAAACTTTCATGCCGCTTCTTACAGTTTCCACTTTGTTATTTGCCTCTTCGGGGCCAGATGTAAAGTTGGTGGCACTTAAATCAACCCTTAATGTATAGCACTGTGTATTGCTGAATGCGCCGCTGTAACCATATACATAAACCCTGTAAGCACCTACATTACTGTTTGCAGTTGGGTTATAAATTATCTTTTCTGCAGTTGTGCCTGAGTTTTGAGATGTAGCCTGTAAAGAGCCATTCGGCCTGTATAGTCTCATATCGTAATCTGCAGGCAGCGTAGTAAGGTTTACCCTTATTTTCTTTAATGCAGTAGTGTTGCTGAATGTATAATAATCATTATCACCATTAGAAGCAATTTGAGCAGTATAGTTAGTAGCAACGCTTATTGCACCTGCTGTTGCAGATGTTCCGTTAGGCTCTAAAATATCCACACAGGTATTTACAGCTGTAGTTGTAAACTGTGCTGTACCAAAAGCACTTGTACCGCTGGCACATGTTGCACTTACCCTCCAGTCGTATAAAGAGCTTGCAGTTAATCCGCTAAGATTAACAGTAGTTGCAGTTGTGGAAGCTGTAGCACTTGTCCAGGTACCGGATGCATTTAATTTATAATCTACCGCATAAGAAGTTGCTCCGCCTACAGCCGACCAGCTAACAGTTGCAGTACTGCTGGTAACAGCAGATGATGCCAGGCCTGTTGGTGTGCCGCAAGGTGCAGTTGTAGTAAATGAAGAAGCAGTATAATTTCCACTGCCTGCTGCACATGTTGCTCTTACACGCCATGTATATGCAGTGCCTTGTGTTAGGCCACTTAAGTTTACTGATGTAGCAGCGGTAGCAGTGGCAGCATTTGTCCAGGTGCCTGCGCCAGTTACCTGGTAATCTACATCGTAGCTAACTGCATTTGCAACTGCCGCCCAGCTAACTGTGGCAGTTGTATTTGTAATAGCAGAAGCTGCTAAACCTGTTGGGTCGCCACAAAGCACAGGTGTACAGTTATCCAAAGTAAAAGATGCAATTCTTGTACTCCATGTACTTGCTGCATTATATTCGCAGGTAAACCAAAAACGTACACCATCGGGGTCTGCAACCAATTGGTTGTAATCGCCATAACGGGTGCTGCCGTTAGCTGCTGTACCGGCAATAATTACACTTTCGGCATAAGTCATTGTATTTAATGGATCACATTCTTTTCTGCCCGTATATCTTGCACCGGGGTTAAAACCGGTGGCAGCAGAAGAAACATTATATGCCAACCCGATATTGCCGGCAGCATCATAACAAATACCGGGTAACCAGCGGTGTGTGTTATCAGGTGCATAAGTACTTTGCTGGTAAACGCCCCAGTTGCCTGTGGTTTTACGCAACTCATACCATCTTACACCCGAAATATTTGTGCCTTTATCAACTACGTGTGATAATACGATGCCTTCGTAACCGGCAAAATTTCTGTAAATAGGCTGGTTCATTATTTTTTGATGCAGCGCTTCTACTCTTACTGTACTACCCGATTGTGAAATACACTGGCCTCTTGTTGCTGTACAGATATCAGATTTAAAAGCGGTAACTGCTAAAGAAGATTTTGTAACAACTGATGTAAGAGATGGTGTAGTAAAGTTTACTTTAAATTCAAATAAACCAATACTGTCCACATCGCTGGTTGAAGATGTCCATGCATCATCAGACATATAAGCGATCAATCCACCAGTACCTGCGGGAGGTAAAGATGTTCCTTCCAAACAAACCGGGCTCATCGAAAAATGTTTGCTGGTTGTACCCAATGTAATTTTTTGCATGGTAGCAGTGGCATTACCTACCAGCATTTTAGCTCTGTCAAATGCAAATACAGATGAACCTGAATACGATGAGGCATTTGCAAAATCGTTGGTAGTTGCATAATATGCATCCGGCCAAACAGAAAATTTTGGATAATCGGGGAAACTGGTACCGGTGCTGAAAAAATATACATACCAGGCACCTGCAGGATCATTGGTTTGTGATACTGCAAAAGTTAACCCTTCTGTTGTTGTTTCAGATTTGTTATTGAATTCAGTTAACACATACCTGTCTGCCAGCTGATCGTATAAAGCAATAGGGTCACCTAAACCACCTCTGCCTGTTATAGCATCTAAATAAGTTTGCGCTACTACCTGTCCGCCGGTTTTATCAAATACTTTAAATAAAGCACCGGATGAACCATTGATCATTTGAATAACATGATTAGGCCCCACACATAATGTAGGATCAGGAGGATTTAATGGTTGATAGCCTATGCCATTAAAATTTGAAGTGATGGCATTGTTGGGTGTAAAATCTTTAAGCCTGTTTAAAAAATCTTTTTGCACAGCATTATCAGCAGATTGTTGCTGCTCTGCATAATACTCCGCTGTACGTGGAATTTTTTTGCTGCCAATGATCCCATTTTCGTCTCTTACTTTTACGTCAGGTATAGCAGCCTGATCGGGAGTAAAATCTTTTAATGGTTTTGTAATTTTAATTAACTGGCCTGTAATAACAACAGGGTTGATAGCAGCCGCATTTTGCTGTGCATGCAAGGCACACACCATAAAAAGCGACGCTACTGCAAAGAGTAGTTTACGCATAAATTAGTTTGTTTTGTTTTAGAATGTGGCTCAATGTAGAGTTATTATTTTACATGGCAAATAGTAAAAATACTATAGTAAACTTCCTGTGGATAAAATTGAACACAGGCTAACAGCCATTAGTGTATTGGTAAAAGATTACTCAGCATTAGGGGTAAAATTTTTATAGACACTTTTATAGATGTTAGTAAATTGCAGCAATGTTTAAAAGAATTTATGCGTTGCTTAAAAAGGATGTGTTGCTGGAATTGCGCCAGCAGCATACTTTTTATGGTGTTATTTTATATATAGCTTCCACAGTTTTTGTAATTTATTTATCTATGCCCGATAAACCGGATGGTACTGTATGGAACAGTTTGTTCTGGATCATCCAGTTGTTTATTTGCGTTAATGCCGTAGCTAAAAGTTTTTTACAGGAAAGTAAGGGGCGAATGCTGTATTTCTACTCCATAGCATCGCCTGTGGAGTTTATCATCAGTAAAATCATTTATAATGTGCTGCTCATGATATTAATGAGTGGTATAAGCCTGGCATTATTCTTTTTCTTTTTAACCAACCCTGTAAACAATACCTTGCAGTTTGCAGGTATTGTAATGGTAGGCGGCATAAGTATCAGCCTGGTATTTACATTAATGAGTGCTATTGCGGCAAAAGCCCAACAAAATGCAGCGCTAATTGCTATAATGGGCTTTCCCATAATTTTACCACAACTTTTAATGCTTATGAAATTGAGTAAGGTTGCCTTTGCAGAAATTTTCAGGGCGGGTGCGGTAATGCAATTAACCGGGCTGATTATAGGGTTAGATGTGTTGGTAATTGCCCTGGCTGTGGTACTGTTTCCTTACTTATGGAAAGATTAAAATCATAATAGTAAAATATCAACAAACTGAAAACTCTGCGCTATCTTTGCGCCACTCAATAAATTTATCTTCTTTATGAAGAAAAACTGGTGGAAAATATTGTCCCTGCTTTTACTGATTTACACTGTTGTTGCAGGGTTTTTAACAAAAGTTCCCGACCTGCCCATCATTCATGAATCTATTCGTAATCTCTACTTTCATGTGTGTATGTGGTTTGCTATGATGATTTTGTTTATCATCAGTTTTATTTACAGCATTAAGTATTTACAGTCATCTGATTACCGCAATGATATTTTTGCTGTGAATTTTGCAGCAGTTGGTGCTTTTTTGGGAATTTTAGGATATACCACAGGATCAATATGGGCCAATTACACCTGGCTTACCGACGAAAATCAAAGCCTTGGCAGTGTATTAAGAGAACCTAAACTGATAGGAGCTGCAATAGCATTGCTTATTTATGGCGCCTACTTTGTTTTACGGGGTTCTTTTACCGACATGGATAAAAGAGCCAGGGTAAGTGCGGTGTATAATATTTTTGCCTTTGCCATGCTGTTCCCCAGTATCTGGATCATTCCAAGAATGGTAGGCAGTTTGCACCCAGGTGCCCCGGGAAGTGATAGCGGCAACCCGGCATTGAATGCACAAAAAGATTTAGATGCCACCATGCGGATGATTTTTTACCCGGCAGTAATTGGCTGGACGTTATTGGGTGTGTGGATAGCTACTTTAAAAATAAGAATACAATTATTAAAAGATAAAACTTTGCTGCATGAATAAATTACTAACCCGTTTATTGTTACTTGTTTGTGGTTTACTGCTGAATGCAGCGGTGTTTGCACAGGGTGTACCGGAAACTGAAGGCCTGATGCGTAGCAACGGAAAGATATATGTAGTGGTGGCAGTTTGCCTTACTATATTAATTGGATTATTTCTTTACGTATTTTTAGTTGACAGAAAAATAAGTAAATTAGAAAAAGATAATTAAACCGACCCGCCAGCCGGTTTAAATAATAACATAAGTATTTTAAAACAACGATTGCAAAAACTAAAACAAAAACTTTATGAGTGCTCACCAGCCGTATAGCTTTTTCCATAGCGTGGAAATGAGCTTTGACAAAGCAGCAAAATTTACAACCTGGGATTCAGGATTGCTTGAACAGATCAAACAATGTAACTCAGTATTACGTATGCATTTTCCTGTAAAGGTTAATGATAAGATAGAAGTGATTAAAGCTTACCGTGTACAACACTCTCATCATAAAGCACCATGCAAAGGCGGTATACGTTACAGCCCCGAGGTAAATTTAGATGAAGTAATGGCGCTTGCTGCATTAATGACTTTTAAATGTGCCATTGTAAATGTTCCTTTTGGTGGTGCAAAGGGTGGTATCACCATCGACCCGAAAAAATACAGTGCCTACGATTTAGAAAAAATTACACGCCGCTATACTGCCGAACTGGTAAAGAAAAATTTTATCGGCCCTGGCATAGATGTGCCGGCACCGGATTACGGAACCGGTGAAAGGGAAATGGCATGGATTGTAGATACCTACCAATCTTTAAAGCCTGGTGAAATAGATGGCGCCGGTTGTGTTACCGGTAAACCCATTACACAGGGTGGCGTACGTGGCCGTAAAGAAGCTACAGGCCTGGGTGTATTTTATGGCATACGTGAAGTTTGCAATATGCCTGATGTAATGGAAAAGCAAGGCTTAAGCGTTGGTGTAAAAGATAAAACTGTAATTGTACAGGGATTGGGAAATGTGGGTTATCATAGCGCAAAATTTTTCAGAGAGGCCGGTGCAAAAGTAATTGCCCTTGCAGAGTATGAAGGTGCAATTTTTAATGCTGATGGTTTGAATGAAGAAGATGTATTTCAGCACAGAAAAAAAACAGGGTCTATTTTAAATTTCCCCGGGGCAACAAATCTTGCAAAAAGTTCGGATGCATTAGAAACGGAATGCGATATTTTAATTCCTGCAGCTTTGGAAAATGTAATTAACGCAGATAATGCACCAAGAGTAAAAGCAAAAATTGTTGGCGAGGCTGCAAATGGCCCTTGTACACCAGAGGCTGATGAAGAATTTACTAAACGTGGAATTTTATGTGTGCCTGATATGTACTTAAATGCAGGTGGTGTAACTGTTAGTTATTTTGAATGGTTGAAAAACTTAAGCCATGTACGTTACGGACGTCTTGAAAAGCGCTTTGCAGAAAATTTAAACGGGCATATACTTGGACAGATTGAAGAACTGAGTGGTAAAACAGTGAGCCAAAAAGAAAGAGACTTTATTATGCATGGCCCCGAGGAGCAAGACCTGGTACATAGCGGCCTAGAAGAAACCATGATAACTGCTACAAGAGAAATTATGACGATATGGAAGAGTAATCCTGCAATACCAGATATGCGTACTGCGGCTTATGTAAGTGCAATTAATAAGGTAGCTAACAGCTATAACGAATTAGGTATTTTTCCATAAAAGAGTACAACTAAAAAATAAAAAGTCCCGGTTTTTAGCCGGGACTTTTTTATGATTACAACTTTTTAATTTTTATGTTCCTGTACCAAACCGTATTACCATGATCCTGCAAGGCGATCCTTCCTTTTTTGTTGGTGCCAAAATCGGGCATGTCTTTAAACTTGCTTCCTGCAATCAGTTTTTTCCAGCTGCTATCCCAAACAGTAGTTGAAACAACATTGGTGTCGTTTAAAAATAAATCCAGCTTACCGTCTTTAGATATAATTTCGGCTGTATTCCATTCACCGGCAGGTTTTACTGCTTCCTTCGAGCTTGATATCAGGTCATAAAGATCACCGGCACGGTGCTTTGGTATTTTTGCATCAGGATGCCCGTTGTTATCCAATACCTGCATTTCGGGGCCGGTGTACCATACATATTTATACTTGGCAGTATCTTCTTTAATATAAAATATGATGCCACTGTTACCATTGGGCGCAATTTT
>JAYVJU010000167.1:0-15081 GCA_043769035.1 Ferruginibacter sp. | reverse complement strand
AGAGAAAAAAGTACGTCGTGAAAGAATGGGCCACATTAAATTGGTGGTACCTGTAGTGCATATCTGGTACTTTAAATCTTTACCAAATAAAATTGGTTATTTATTAGGCATGAGCTCTAAGAAATTAGAGAGCATTGTATATTATGAAAGGTTCGTAGTAATTCAGTCTGGTATCCGTGCGGATAAAGGACAGAACTACGGTGATCTTTTAACTGAAGAAGAATACCTGGATATTTTAGATACCCTTCCAAAAGATAATCAGCATTTACCTGACGAAGATCCAAACAAATTCATTGCTAAGATGGGTGCGCAAGCTGTGCATGATATGTTACAGCGTATCGACCTGGATCAATTGAGTTTTGACCTGCGTCATTCTGCTGCAAATGAAACATCTCAACAACGTAAAGCTGATGCTTTAAAAAGATTAAGTGTTGTAGAAGGTTTCCGTGATGCTAATACAAGGATCAACAACCGTCCTGAATGGATGGTAATGCAATACATTCCTGTTATTCCACCGGAATTGCGTCCATTGGTTCCATTGGATGGCGGCCGTTTTGCATCTTCTGACCTTAATGATTTGTATCGTCGTGTTATTATCCGTAATAACCGTTTAAAAAGATTATTAGAAATTAAAGCTCCTGAAGTAATCCTACGTAATGAAAAACGTATGTTACAGGAAGCGATAGATAGCTTATTTGATAACAGCCGTAAATCAAATGCTGTAAAAGCAGAAGGTGGACGAGCATTGAAATCATTGAGTGATGTACTGAAAGGTAAACAAGGACGTTTCCGCCAGAACTTATTGGGTAAACGTGTGGATTACTCTGGTCGTTCTGTAATTGTGGTAGGACCAGAATTGAAAATGCATGAGTGTGGTTTACCAAAAGATATGGCTGCAGAATTATTCAAGCCGTTTATTATTCGCAAACTGATTGAAAGAGGTATCGTTAAAACAGTAAAATCGGCCCGTAAACTTGTTGACAAGAAAGAGGCGATCATCTGGGATATCTTAGAAAATATTTTGAAAGGTCATCCGGTAATGTTGAACAGGGCCCCAACACTTCATAGATTATCAATCCAGGCCTTCCAGCCAAAATTGATTGAAGGTAAAGCGATACAATTGCATCCGTTGGTTACCACATCTTTCAACGCCGATTTCGATGGTGATCAGATGGCGGTGCATGTGCCTTTGAGCAGCGCATCTATTTTAGAAGCCCAGTTGTTAATGCTTTCTTCTCATAACATTCTGAATCCTCAGAATGGTACGCCAATCACTCTTCCTTCTCAGGATATGGTTCTTGGATTGTACTATATTACCAAGGGTAAAAAATCTACTGCAACTGAAAAAGTAAAAGGAGAAGGAAAAGCATTTTACTCTGCAGATGAAGTTATTATAGCTTTCAATGAGAAGCAGGTTGAATTACATGCAAATATTAAAGTAAAAACCAACGTACGTACAGCAGAAGGTACATTGGTAAATAAATTATTAGATACCACAGTTGGACGTGTATTATTTAACCAGCATGTACCAAAAAGTGTAGGTTTTATAAATGCACTTTTAACTAAAAAGTCATTGAGGGAAATTGTTGGTGATATTATTAAATGGACCGATGTTCCTACTACTGCAAAATTCCTGGATGATATTAAAACACTGGGATACCGTATGGCGTTTAAAGGTGGTCTGTCGTTTAACATTAACGATCTGATCATTCCTGAAGTTAAACAGCAGATGATTGAGAATGCTCAATCGGAAGTTGCAGAGGTTTGGGAAAACTACAACATGGGTTTAATTACCAATAATGAACGTTATAACCAGATCATTGATATCTGGAGCCGTGTTGATACTAAAGTAACTGAAACATTGATCAGGGAACTGGCAGCAGATAAGCAAGGTTTTAACTCTGTTTATATGATGCTGGATAGTGGAGCCCGTGGTAGCAAGCAGCAGATTAAGCAGCTGGCAGGTTTAAGGGGATTGATGGCTAAACCACGTAAATCTGGTAGCAGTGGAAGTGAGATTATTGAAAACCCAATCCTTGCAAACTTTAAAGACGGTTTAAGTGTATTGGAGTACTTTATCTCTACGCATGGTGCCCGTAAAGGTTTGGCGGATACGGCTTTGAAGACTGCGGATGCCGGTTACTTAACCCGTAGGTTGGTTGATGTTAGCCAGGATGTAGTTATCAATGAAGAAGATTGCGGAACCTTACGTGGTATTGCAACATCTGCATTAAAAGATAATGAAGATATTATTGAAGGATTGAGCGACAGGATTGAAGGAAGAATGTCATTACATAATGTATATCATCCTTTAACTGAAGAATTGTTAATAGAAGCCGGTGAAGAGATCAGTGCAGAGATGGCTAAGAAAATTGACGAGAGCGGTATTGAAACTGTTGAAATACGTTCGGTATTAACCTGCGAAAGCAAACGTGGTGTTTGTGTAAAATGTTATGGCAAAAACCTTGCATCAGGCATGCTGGCACAGCGTGGCGATGCAGTGGGTATCATTGCAGCACAATCAATTGGTGAGCCGGGTACACAGTTAACCTTACGTACCTTCCACGTGGGTGGTGTGGCAGGTTCAGCTTCGGTAGAATCTACTTTACCAGCTAAGTTTGACGGTACTATACAGTTTGACGGTTTACGTACTGTTGTTACAGAAGATAATGAAGGTAAAAAAGCTCATGTGGTAATAGGACGTACCGGTGAGGTAAGGATTATGGATGTTAAAAATGACCGTTTATTAATTACCAGCAATATACCTTACGGTGCTACACTTAATGTAAAAGACGGGCAGAAAGTAACTAAAGGCGATGTTATTTGTACATGGGATCCGTTCAACAACGTAATTGTTGCTGAAGTGGGTGGTGTAATTAAATTCGAATCTTTATTAGATGGTATTACTTACCGTGATGAATCGGATGAACAAACCGGTCACCGTGAAAAAGTGGTTATTGAAACAAAAGATAAAACCAAATTACCAACCATCATCGTAGAAGGGAAAGATAAAAAATCTTATAACTTACCGGTAGGTTCTCATGTGGTGGTTGAAGAAGGTGATGATGTAAGAAGCGGACAGGTTTTGGTTAAAATTCCGAGGGTATTAAGCAAGCTGAAAGATATTACGGGAGGTTTGCCTCGTGTAACTGAATTGTTTGAAGCAAGAAACCCAAGCAACCCTGCGGTTGTTTGCGAAATTGACGGTGTGGTTACTTTTGGCGCTATCAAGCGTGGTAACAGGGAGATTATTGTTGAAGCTAAAGACAGCGTAATTAAAAAATACCTTGTTCCATTAAGCCGCCAGATCCTTGTACAGGACGGTGACTTTGTAAAAGCTGGTGCTGCCTTAAGTGATGGACAAACTGCTCCGGCTGATATCTTAGCCATTAAAGGGCCGTTTGCTGTACAGGAATATGTGGTGAATGAAATTCAGGAAGTGTATCGTTTGCAAGGTGTAAGAATTAATGATAAGCACATTGAAGTTATTGTAAGGCAGATGATGCGTAAGGTGACTGTAGAAGATGCAGGAGATACTAAATTCTTAGAAGGAGATACAGAAGATCGCCACGACTTTAATGCTGAAAATGATTACATCTTTGATAAGAAAGTAATTACCGAAGCCGGAGATAGCGGCAAATTGAAAGTTGGACAGATCGTTACACTACGTGATGTACGTGAAGAGAACTCTATTTTAAGAAGAGCGGATAAAAAATTAGTGGAATACCGTGATGCATCTTCTGCAACATCATCACCGTTGTTGCTGGGTATTACAAAAGCATCATTGGGTACACATAGCTGGATATCTGCGGCATCATTCCAGGAAACAACTAAAGTATTGTCTTCTGCTGCCATACAGGGTAAGACAGATTTAATGCTTGGCCTGAAAGAAAACGTTATTACAGGACATCATATACCGGCTGGTACAGGATTGCGTGAATTTGAAAATATGATTGTAGGAAGCAAAGAAGAATATGAACTGTTGATGACTACCAAAGAAGCGATGAGCTTTGATGACGAGGAGTAATATAATTAACTAAATATGTTTATAGAGCAGGATTAAATCCTGCTCTTTTTTTTATATACAATTTGTATTGTTCTTTTTTCAGATCAGCTTAAGCAGGTAAGCTGCTTTAACCAGGCCCACTGTATTTTTTGCATTTAATTTATACAGTAAATTCTGGCGGTGAGAATCTATAGTACGTTTTGAAACGTTTAAGCTGCCGGCTATTTCATCATTATTCATTTCCTGAGCAATCATTTTTAAAATAAGCAGCTCTCTCTCCGTTAAACCAAATTTATCGGCGGGTACAGGTTTTGGTTTTACTTTTTCATTTTCAATAAGCTTTACAGCAACTTCATTTGAGTAGTAGGGTTTGTTGTTTAATATGGTTTTAATGGCCATTAACAATTCAGCAGGTTCAATATTTTTTAAAATATATCCCCTTGCTCCGGCATTAAGCATATTATTTACATAAGTAACCTCGTCGTAATTAGACAGTGCAAGTATTTTTGTATTGGGGCGGTACAAAATAATTTTTTCTACAGTTTCTGCACCTGTCATTTTGGGTAGCTGATAGTCTATTAAAACAATATCATACTGCTGATGCAATATTTTTTTTACAGCATCTTCACCATTTTCGGCTTCTGCAATAATAAAAATAAATTTAGTGTTTTGCGATTCCAGCATCACCCGTATGCCGTCTCTTATCAACTGGTGATCGTCAACAATTAATAAATGTATGGTTTCAAGTTCTTTTTCCATTGTTGTTATTGTATGTTAATGGAATTTAAGGGGATATTTATTTTGCATTGTGTACCCTTGCCAGCAGCACTGGTCATTAAAATTTCGCCGCCATAAGGCTGTATTCTCGATTTTATATTCCTGAGTCCCATACCGCCATTATTTATTGCTGTTGTAATATCAAATCCTGTTCCGTTGTCTTTTAAAATTATTGTTACTGCAGCCATCTCAGCAATCAGTTCAATATGTATTGTATCTGCCTTGCTGTGTTTAAGCGAATTATTAATAAATTCCTGAACAATTCTAAAGATGGCAATTTCAAGTGGTTTGTTCAGCAGGGGGAAATCAGGGGTGGTTTTTAATTTAAAATTCAATTTCTCATTTACTTCAGTTTGCCTGCATAATTCTTTTAATGATGCCGCCAATCCAAAATTTTCAAGTGTTTTTGGCATCAGGTTAAAGCAGATATTACGCATATCGGCAAGTACGGTTACCAATGCTTCATTTGATTTAATCAGCAGTGCTTTCTGTTTTTCATCTGTTGTACCGGCTACCGAAGTGCCTATGTAGAATTTTATGGCAGACAGTTGTTGCCCAAGACTGTCATGGATATCTTTTGCAAAACGTTTTCTTTCGGTTTCCTGTGTGTTAACAATAGTTTTTAAAACAAGATTTTCAGTTGCTTTCTGTTTGCTGATATCTTTTATAATGCCACTGTAACCGGTTATTTTTCTATTGTCATTTTCAATGGTATTTGCAGAAATCAGGCAGTCGGTTACCGATTCATCAAGGCGCTTGATCTGAATGGCAAAGTTTACAACACTCTTATTTTTTTTTAACTCCTGCAGCAGGTATTTTTTTTCGGCCGGCTTAAGTACCTGGTTAAACAAATTAAAATTCTGAAAAGGCGATTTATCTTTTTTAAAAAGTTTATACCCGGCAATATTGATGTCCATAAAATTGCCATGCTGGTCGGTTATAAATATACAGTCGCTTGACTCTTCAAACAGTTTACGGTATTTAGCTTCGGACTCTTTCAGAGATGATTCATACTGTTTAAGGTTTGATAAATCTTTTGCTACCACCAGGTAACCTATTTTTTGTTTTTTTTCATCGTATAAAAAAACAGCGGCGCATAATACTGGTATAATTGCACCTTCGCTGGTTTTAAAACTGGTTTCAACTTCTACGGGATGCTTATTGTTTTTTAAATATTTAATAATATACAGAAATAAAGAGTTGTCACGCTTTACTTCTAAGGTATCAATAAATTTATTTTCAAATATTGCTGCATCTTTTTTCAGGGTTTCATGAACAGACAGGCTTGTGTTTTGTATTTTACCTTTTGTATCCAGCACAAATATCATGTCGGATACTGAGTTAAAAATATTGTTGAAATGATTTTTTGAAATGGTGGTTTCTTTAAGTTCTTCGCCAAGCATATTAATGCAGGAGATAAATGCATCAACTTCATCAAGCCTCTGCGAAGGTTTTAATTTTTTTTTAAAATTGCCTAAGGCATATTCGGTTAGCTGGCGGTTTATTTTTTTAAAACGGGAATCCAAGGAATATATTTTTAATCTTTAAAACCTGATAGCCAGGCTAATGCTTCTGTTTTATCTGTAAATGTTTTAACCAGTAATTTAGTTTTTGTTACCCTTAAAAAAAAGTTTACCGTTATTGAAATAAAATTCGAATTTATTAAAATAGCTGCACATTTTACTCCTGCAATTCCTTCTGTAGAAGCCAGGTAATCCCTCGCAGCTTTATTCATTTTTATTATTCCCTGGTTTAGTACTAAAGTTGGTAGAGAAGTATTGTCGATAAATGCAAGGCGGCTTGCAACAATTTCTTTGGCTTCTTTAAGGGTAATATAAGTATTGGGTTTATAGGTTGCTATTAATATACCATCCTCAATTTCAAAAAACACACATGAAGTTTCCAGGGTCTTTTTCATACTAAAAAATACAATATGCCATTATATAGGTATTTATACCTACGTAAAACTGGCAGGGTTTTCCAACTAAAATACGTGTTTAATGGGTTGTTAAGATAAATAATTAAAAGAAATTTTACAATATATTTTTAACCAGATTCCAGAAAAACCTTAAACCCCCAGCAAATGAGCAAAAGCCAATCCTTCATTGACACAGTTGACCAGATTGCAACTTATGGTATTAATAAAAAAATATTTCATTTATATACAGATACTGGTAAAGCAATCAGCAGCAATTCAATTTCTTTAAGCGGCAGGGATGTAATAAATTTTGGTTCCTGCAGCTATTTAGGACTTGAGTTTGACAACAGGTTAAAAGAGGCCAGTAAGCAGGCCATAGATAATTTCGGGACACAGTTTTCCGAATCAAGAGCCTATGTATCAATTGCTTTATACAAAGAACTGGAAGAATCATTTGAGAAAATATTTGATGCGTATGTGGTAATAACGCAGTCAACTACATTAGGGCATATTGCTACAATACCGGTTCATGTAAGCAGCAGCGATTGTATCATTCTTGATCACCAGGTACATAATTCGGTGCAGCTTGCAGTAAGTATGGTTAAAAGCCAGGGTGTTCATGTAGAGTTATTACGACACAACAGGCTTGACCTGTTAGAAGAAAGAGTTAAGCAGTTGCGGACTAAGTATAAAAAAATATGGTACATGGCTGATGGCATTTACAGTATGTATGGCGATGTAAGCCCTGTAAAGGAAATTTATGCATTAATGGATAAATATCCTGAGCTGTATTATTATGTTGATGACGCACACGGTATGAGTATTTATGGCAAACATGGCAGGGGATATGTATTAAACCAGGCACCAATACATCCAAAGGCAATAGTTGCCACATCAATGAATAAAGCTTTTTCAACAGGCGGTGCGGTTATTGTTTTTCCCACTAAAGAAATGGCGCAAAAGGTAAGAAACTGTGGCGCTACATTAATCACATCGGGGCCAATGCAACCGGCGCAACTGGGTGCCGCAATTGCTTCGGCCAAAATACATTTAAGTAATGATATCTATGAAATGCAGGAAGGCTTACAGGATAACATCAGGTTTGCAAACCTGATGCTCAAAAAATACAAGCTACCCGTAATTGCCCCTTCTGATGCGGCTGTATTTTTTGTTGGTGTAAGCTTACCCAAGTTGGGATATAATATGGTAAAGCGGATGTTAAATGCAGGGTATTATGTTAATCTTGGTATTTTTCCTGCAGTACCAATGAAAAATACAGGTATTCGTTTTACCATAACCCGGTTACATACTTTTACACAAATTGAAAATATGATTGCCACTATTGCCGGTGAATTACCATTGGCAATGGCAGAAGAAGGCTTAACACTGGAACATATTTACAAAGCATTTAAAATGCCAATGCCCGAAGAGGCACAATTGAATAATGCTGTTGATTCTTTAATTAAACAAAGCCTTGGTTTAAAACTTAATCATTACACTTCAATTAATTATATTGATCAACAGGAGTGGGATACAATTTTTGCAGACAAAGGTACTTTTGACTGGCAAAACTTAAAAGCACTGGAAACATCTTTTACCAATAACAGTTTAACAGAAGACAACTGGAATTTTGATTATATAGTTATAAAAGACAATGAAGGAACACCGGTGGCAGCAACGTTTTTAACTACAGCTTTATGGAAAGATGATATGCTGTCGCCGGCAGGCGTTTCTGCAAAGGTGGAAGAACAGCGGTTAATTGACCAGTATTATCTTACATCAAAAGTAACAGCAACAGGGTCTTTATTAACCGAGGGGGAGCACCTGTATATCAATAAAAAATCTGCATTATGGAAAGAAGCCATGCAATTATTGTTTGATAAAATTTATGCGCTGCAGGATGAATATAAAAGCAGCAGTATTGTGTTACGGGATTTTAATGGCGATAATGAAGAGCTGGATACCTTTTTAGTTGACAATGGATTCTTTAAATTTTCTATGCCGGATAGTAATATTGTGTATAACCTTGCATGGTCCAATAAAGAAGAGTATTACCAGGGTTTATCACAAAGATCCCGCCAGCATTTTAGAGAAGATATTAAAAAACACGAAAACAAATTTGATGTAAAAATAGAAACAGATTACAGCGAAAAAAATATTGATTACTGGCACGGCCTTTATTTAAATGTAAAAAATAATAATCTCGATTTAAATACATTTACTTTGCCCCGGAAAGTTTTCAGGGAAATGTTGCTGGCAGATAAATGGGAAGTGCTTAGTCTGTCTGTTAAAAAAGAGTTTGATTTTAATGGTATTGAACGGCCTGTGGCAGTTGTTTTCTGTTACAAAACAACTGATGTTTATATGCCCATGATAATGGGGCTCGACTATAGTTATCATACAGTATATAAAACGTATAAACAGGCTTTATACCAATTGGTAATGCGAGCAAAATTGCTGGGATGTAAACAGGTAAACCTTGGTTTTGCCGCAGTTACTGAAAAAAAGAAGGTGGGAGCTGTGCAGGCAACCACATATGCTTATATGCAGGCAAAAGATAACTATAACTTTCAGGTACTGGCCAATATGGCTATTAATGTGCAGGCGTAATACTATTTCACTTACAGCATTATACACCCTTATTTTAAAACCTACAAACCTTATCTAAATAAGCTATGTTAAAACTACTATTGTTCATTTTAACGCTAATAGATGTATTTATCAAAAGGGGAGTACAGTCAGTTCAGCCTGAAAGGAAGGTTGAATTTATTACAGGAATTTGGGACATTAATAAACGAAAAGTATATTAATGAAATTAAAATAACGCTTTACCTGCTATACGACTTCTATGTAGAAGTAATTCAAGACAATGACTGCATTGTTAAGGCTGAACCTTTAAAAAATGAAGGGATGCTGCATTATTATGTATAGCCAGATTTGCTTATTAAGATTGCACCTGTCATCAATATTTCTTTGTACATGCCTGAAATTTCTGTAAAAAATTACCACTTAGTGGTATTGCAGGATTGATTTAAACAAAATAACTTACAGTAAGTATTAATTGCAGCCGATTCGGCTTTAATATGAACAATAAAACGTTTATTAATTAAAAAGCCTCGTTATGAATTTACTAACTGTTAATCATCCCAAAATTACAATCGGTATAGTAGATGATAGTGAAACCTACCGTGATGCTTTACGTAATTATCTTAAGCACCTTGATGATATGGAGGTTATACTTGAAGCTACTGATGGATTACAGTTAATTGAAAAACTTAAAAACCTTCAACCGGATGTAATTTTACTGGATATGGGTATGCCTAATATGGACGGAATGGAAACTTTAAAACAACTACGTGATATCTACCCTGGCATTAAATTTATTATGCTTACAGTTTATATGGAAAAAGCGTTGATAAGCTCCTTTATAAAAAATGGGGCAAATACATACCTTAATAAATCGGCAGCACCGGAAGAGATATATAATGCCATTGTAAAATGCTGCGACGAAGATTTTTATATGAATGACTGGATAAGCGATGCCTTAGTATCAAGAGTTAAAAAAAATAAATAAACAATTGCTGCAGCTGTTAAACCGGAAATATAAGCGAAACAGTTGTGCCATTGCCCGGGCTGCTTTTTATTTCAAACTGGCCGTTTAAGTGCTTAAGCAGATCTTTAATTAACCTCCAGCCCAGCCCATTACCTTTAAGGTTATCAGTATCTGCTAATGGCAAAACCATTTCTCCCTGTTTTATAGCAGCAATACTTTCAGCGTTAATTCCATTGCCGGTATCTTTAACAAGTAAAGTAATGCTTTTATCAGATGCAAAAGCATATACCTCTATCTCCCCATCGGGTGTAAATTTTATTGCATTGTTCAACAGGTTTTGAATAATAACACCAAAAGCGGTTTTATCAGTTGCAATAACCAGGGCATGTGGAATATTATTAATCAACTCTATATTTTTATTATTGGCCATAAAACGGAAGAACTCTATTTTATCCTGTACCAGTTGATACAGTTTTTCAGTGGTTTTTATTGGGGTATAGTTTCCTTTTTGATATTCCACCCATCTTAAAATATTTGAAATAAGTAATAAAACCTGCGTGCCGGTTTTATTAATATCAGCTAATGCATCAATTATTTCTTCTTTATTCAAATCTTCATGCCGGGTTAGTACAGCTTTACCAATCATGGTACTAAACCGCAATGGCGAGTGTACATCATGCGATAATATATTAACCAGCTGTTCTCTAAGCCTGTTGATTTCTGTAAGGTCTTTGGTTGCAGCATCTAATTCCGCTATCTTTTTTGTAAGTGTTGCATTACTGCTTTGCAATTGAAGGGTTCTTTCCAATACCTTATTCTCCAGTTCATTCTTTTTCTTTATTAAATTGCTGTAGTATAGCTGTACAAAAAAATAAAACAGCAGTGCAAAAACTATAAATAGTAATAATTGCCACCCGGTTTTTTCGTTCCATGCCCTGTTGATTTCAAAGTTTATGCTGGCAGTATCATACCCATCCGGGCTGTTATTTTTTTTTCTTCTTACTTCCAAAATATATTTCCCGGCGTTCAGATCATGAAAAAAAATTTCTCTTGCTAGTGACAATGTATGCCAGTTTTTAGTGTAATTCTCTGTACTAAGCCTGTATTGCATCAGCGAAACGATTGTATCCTGACCGGAAGCTGCTGATACCCAAAAACTAACACAGCTTGTATTAGCAGGTACAATATTATCCGGCGGAATATGCCCCATTTCATCATTACAATAGGGTCCCTTTATAATTAGTGGTATAGGTATATTTTGTAATGATGACGGTTGAAGTGATAATTTTTCTGATAATGTTGGGGATGCATTTCCCCTTATTGATGTTGTAATTACTAAATTAGGGTCTGATAAGTCAGTGTTTTTTTGAGCATGAAGCTGTGAAGCTAATAATGTAATGAGCAACAACAGCTGATGAGGGCGGAGCAATATTTTTTTATCCCACAACTTTTTATCCATAAGTTTATGGGGGGAAAGTTTTATTACTAACTGATTAATTAAAGTGGTACAGTTTTGCAAGGTTGGTTAATTCTATAATGTTGCGTATTGCAAGTTTTTCAAATATCCTGTTTTTATAAGTAACAACGGTATTGGCATGTAAATGCATTTGCCCCGATATCTCCTTAATACCTTTACCAATTAATAAATGGTGTGTAACTTCTACTTCCCGGTTACTTAAACCAATAAATGGGTTTTCTGAACTTTTGGTTTTGCTATTACGTAAATCACTAATTAAGGTATTATTCAAATCATGGCTGATGTAATTTTGCCCTGATAAAAAAGAATGTAAGGCTCTTATCACTTCTTCTTCGTCGGCATTCTTACGTAAAAACCCTTTAGAGCCCATTTGTAATAGCCGCTTGCCATAAATATCTTCACTACTCATGCTGTAAATTAAAATTTGTACTTGTGGATATTGGGCTATAATGTCCGGTAAAACTTCCAGCATATTGCCATCACTTAACTGCAGATCAAAAATGGCAAAACCCGGTTGATTCTTTTTTAAGTAACTGATAGTGTCGGCAATAGATTGTGTTTCTTCAATCTCATTACCGGGAAAGTGCGTGGTTAATAAATACTTTAAACCACGGCGGGTAATAGAATGATCATCGGCTAATAGGATTTTTTGCATATCGGTTGTAGGATTTAGGGGTGTTAAAATTGGGTAAATTTATTGCACAAAGATAGCGTGTTTTAAGGGTTTATACTATAAGTTCTATTGATTTATTACTAACAAATCGTAGTATTTGAACTACATGTTTTTATAAACCGGCTTAAAGTATATGAGTGATTTCTACCTCTGTAAAATTGCATTTACAATTTTTAGAATGTTTGTAATGGGATAAATATTTTGGTAATCCATTTTTTAAAATAGTAACTGTATGCATTAAAAATCTGTTTAAAATGGATTTATAAATTGATGCATAATTATTAAATATTTAAGGGTAGTAACCTGATTTTTTTTGAAGAGCGAGAGCAAAATTTTTTAATGAAATAAAATTGTTTGAAATAATTTATTGTTGCACTGAAACTTTTATTGGGTAATTACAAAAGCTGAATATTCATCAATAAAGAATATTATTAATTCTGTATAAATTTTAATAATTGCTTTTAATCTGTTTAGCAAATATTTTATCAATTTAGCTTCCGTTAACCCTTTCTTAAAACTTTGGCTAAAACTATTGTCAAATCTTGTTTTGTCGCTATCTTGCCATACAAAATGTTCGTGAAATGAAGAATTTGTCTATTGTGTTAAATGTAGTTTTAATTGCAGGTTTAGGGTATTTATATTACTATAATTTTTCAGGTAATAAGGGCGGAAAATCCACCCCCAACCCGGCCAATATGGTAAAACCCGGCGAGACTGGTTTAAATCAGCCCCGGATTGCCTATGTAGAACTGGACTCTTTAAATGAGAATATTGTTTATTTTAAACAGAAACGTAAAGAGCTGGAACAACAGCAGAAGGGAATAGAAGCAGAAATTACAAACGACTATAAAGCGCTGGAAGCCAAACAAAATAATTTTATTCAAAAGAATCCAAATGCCAGTCCTGAAGATATTCAGAATATAAGGGTACAGTTAGCGCAGGGGCAGCAGGATATTGAAACAAAAAAGCAAACCCAAACCCAAATGCTTAATCAAAAAAGTTTTGAGTTAATGGAAAGAATTCAGAAAAAATTAAAAGAATTTCTTGAAGCTTATAACAAAGAAAAAAAATACCAGTATATACTTACAACCGGCGGTGGTATGGATTATATTATTTTAAAAGACAGCACTCTGGACATAACAAAGGATGTAATAAAGGGAATGAATGAAAAGCTGAAGGCAACTGCTAATAAGTAAGCCAATCCAATAAAATTATTTATCTTGTTCCGGTTAACTAAACCGGATTTTTTTATGACAGAACAAACCAGCAGTTTTAAGCCCAGCCTGGGATTATTTGATGCTACAATGGTTGTAGCCGGAAGTATGATTGGCTCCGGCATTTTTATTGTTAGTGCCGATATTACCCGTAATGTGGGCAGCGCCGGATGGTTGATTGCTGTTTGGCTGATAACCGGTTTTATGACGTTGACTGCTGCTTTAAGCTATAGTGAGTTAAGTGCGATGTTTCCTAAAGCCGGTGGACAGTATGTTTATTTAAAAGAAGCTTTTAACCCGCTGGCTGGTTTTTTATATGGCTGGAGTTTTTTTGCAATAATACAAACAGCAACTATTGCAGCTGTGGGTGTGGCATTTGGTAAATTTGCCTCTTACCTTATACCATCCCTGAGCGAAAAAAATATTATCTGGGGAATAGAAAAGGGCATTGACGCTGCAGGGAAAATGCAATATCATTTTGCTATAAGTGCAGCACAGCTACTGGCAATTGGTATAATAATTTTACTCACTTATATAAATACAAAAGGGATACAAGGGGGTAAGCTTATTCAAAGAGTGTTTACTTCTACAAAACTATTGGCTTTATTTGGGTTGATATTTTTTGGTTTCTTTTTAACCAAGCAAAGTTTTTGGCACGAAAACTGGCAAACAGGAATGAATGCAGTACAACTGGAAAAGGATGCCGCAGGTAATTTTATTGCTAATGGTAAATGGTTCTCTATTGGCGGTAGTGCATTAATTGGTGCTATTGCTGCAGCAATGGTAGGCTCCATATTTAGTAGTGACTCATGGAATAATGTAACTTTTATTGCAGGCGAAATAAAAAACCCTAAAAAAAATATCGGGTTGAGCCTATTTTTAGGTACGTTGATAGTTACTGTAATCTATGTATGTGCCAATTTAATGTATTTAAATGTGCTGCCGTTAAATGGGATTGTGAATGCAGAAAATGACAGGGTAGCAGTTGCTGCTTCTAAAAATATTTTTGGCGATGCAGGCACTTATGTAATTGCAGTTTTAATTATGATCTCAACCTTCGGTTGCAATAATGGATTAATACTGGCGGGAGCAAGAGTATATAATACTATGGCTAAGGATGGTTTGTTTTTTAAGAAGGCCGCTAACTTAAATAAAAATGCTGTTCCTGAATTTGCATTATGGATACAATGCCTGGTTGCCGCTTTACTTTGCCTTAGTGGAAAGTATGGAGATTTGTTGGATATGATTTCGTTTGTTGTAGTGTTATTTTATGCGCTTACTATTATTGGTATTTTTATTTTAAGAAAGAAAAGACCTGATGCTGAAAGACCCTACAAGGCTTTTGGCTACCCGGTGCTTCCGGTTATCTATATTATTCTGGCGTTGATATTTTGTGTGTTTCTTATTTTAATGAAGCCACTCTATGCCGGAATAGGCTTGGGTATTGTATTAATTGGTATCCC
>JAYVJU010000166.1:0-10000 GCA_043769035.1 Ferruginibacter sp. | reverse complement strand
CGATGCAAGAATTTTTCCAAACCCTGTTACTGCCAATCAATTTAGAGTATTGTTTGATGGACAGAAAGCAGGCCGGTATTTGGTAGCCATAACTGATCTGTCAGGCCGGGCAATTATGAACAGCATGGTTACAATAACTTCAAAAGTACAATCTGAAACAATATTGTTAAATGCCGGTATTGCCAAAGGTATGTACCTGGTAAAAGTTACTGATGCAGCAAATCAAACAGTATTTACAGAGCGCATTATTGTGCAATAAAAAATATTACGGTTACTAAGTACGAGGTTGTCTTTTTTTAGACAACCTCTTTTTTTTGCAATAATCTCAATTTTGTTTTGAAAGATTCAATTGATTTGTTTGAACTTTGTAAGCACAAAATATTAAACACAAACAATTATTACGTGCAGGATATAGAACCATATTACAACTGGCGCCATTTATACGCAGCAGAAGAAGATGAACGTTCGCCGTTTTACGGCCGCAGCTACAGCGAATTTGAATTCTCTCAAACGGTGTATAATTATTATATACATCCGCAGTGGGATGAATTTGGCAGCAGAACATTATACCTTAAAATTTTGTTTATTGATTATGAACAGAATTATGCCGTAATAGAATTAATAGGTGAATGGAATGATGCTATAGAAAATGATATTATGACCTTGCGGAGAGACGTTACAGATATTTTATATGCCAAAGGCATTACTAAGTTTATTTTAATTGCAGAGAATGTGCTTAATTTTCACAGCAGCGATGATAGTTATTATGAAGAGTGGAGGGAACAGCTGGAAGATGATGGCGGCTGGGTAGTAATAATAGACATGCCGCAGCAAAGCCAGTATGATTTTAAAAGGGCCAGGCTTACCAATTATATCGGGCTGATGGATTTTCCGCAATGGCGTACATTAAAACCCGAAATGGTTTTTCAGCAGGTAGATAACTGGGTAATAAGGTTATTGGATTAAAAAAACGGTATCGATTGCATAAAAACATTTAACAAACCATATTTTTGAGCAATAAGAGCTTAAATTTGCTTACCAAAATTCAACCATTAACTTTTGCAAAATGACGTTTAAACAGTTTTTCACTTCCTCGATAGGTAAGAAGTTTTCGATGGGGCTTACCGGGTTATTTCTCATTACCTTTCTTGTTATTCATTGCACTATCAACTCCATGATTTTTTTTAATGATAACGGAACTATGTTTAATGAATGGGCTCATTTTATGAGTCATAACTATATTGTACGGGTACTGGAGCTGGGGCTTTTTGCAGGGTTAATTGCACACATCATACAGGGTTTACTGTTGTGGAAACAAAACAATAATGCCCGCCCTGTAAAATATGCCGTTAATGCAGCAGCAACCAATAGTAAATGGTACAGCCGCAGCATGGGCCTGCTGGGTACATTACTGTTGTTTTTTTTAATACTGCATGTATCTAAATTTTTTGTTGAAACAAAAGTTGCTTTATATGCTGATGGCGGTGAAAATGATGCCAGCCACAATTTATACGAAGAAATGAGGATTTACTTTACCGAAAACCTTTGGGCGGTAATTGCATATATCGCCGGTGTAATTTCTTTATTCTGGCATTTGCTCCACGGTTTTCCAAGTGCTTTTCAAACATTGGGTATAAACCACAAGCGCTATACTCCAATTATAAAATTTGCAGGCACTGCATTTTCAATAATTGTTTGTTTGTTGTTTGCTTTAATGCCGCTGGCTTTTTACTTAGAGTGGATTTCGTAAGAGCCCCCTCCGCTCCGCCGCAGCGGAGAACTGATTATGTAAAAGATATATGCGGAGATTGAGTGATGAAAGAAAAGTGATGTTGAAGAGTCCCGAAAAGTCGGGATGTGCCATGCGAACGCCAATGAAGTTGAATAACGAATAAATGCTGACCAAATAAAATTCTTAATTCCTAATTTTTAATTCTTATAATACAATGGCTCTAAATTCAAAAATACCCGCTGGCGAAATGAAAGAAAAGTGGGAAGATTACAAAGGACATGTAAAGCTGGTAAACCCCGCCAATAAAAGAAAATTAGAAGTAATAATTGTAGGAACAGGTTTGGCGGGTTCGTCTGCAGCAGCTGCATTGGGAGAGATGGGGTATAAAGTAAAAACATTTTGTTTCCAGGATAGTCCACGCCGGGCACATAGTATTGCGGCGCAGGGTGGTATTAATGCTGCAAAAAATTACCAGAATGATGGTGACTCGGTTTTCCGTTTATTTTATGACACTGTAAAAGGTGGCGATTACAGGGCAAGAGAAGCTAACGTACACCGCCTTGCAGAAGTGAGTGCAAACATCATTGATCAATGTGTGGCACAGGGCGTTCCTTTTGCAAGAGAGTATGGAGGTTTATTAAGCAACAGAAGTTTTGGTGGCACACAGGTACAACGTACTTTTTATGCTGCCGGACAAACAGGGCAACAATTATTATTAGGTGCCTACAGTGCATTGGAAAGACAAATTGCATTAGGCAATGTAGAACAATACAGTCGCCACGAAATGCTTGATGTGGTAATGATAGATGGCAAGGCAAGAGGCATTATTGCAAGAAATTTAGTAACCGGCGAACTGGAAAGACATTTTGGCCACGCTGTGTTATTATGCACGGGTGGGTATGGTAATGTATTTTATTTAAGTACCAATGCTATGGGCAGTAATGTTACTGCTGCATGGAAAGCGCATAAAAAAGGTGCCTTTTTTGGTAACCCCTGCTTTACACAAATTCACCCCACCTGCATACCCGTTAGTGGCGACTACCAGAGTAAACTTACATTAATGAGTGAGTCGTTAAGAAACGATGGAAGAATATGGGTGCCTAAACAAAAAGACGATAACCGCAAAGCAATTGATATACCGGAAGATGAAAGGGATTATTATTTAGAAAGAAGATACCCGGCATTTGGAAACCTGGTGCCAAGAGATGTTGCATCAAGAGCAGCAAAAGAAAGATGTGATGAAGGTTATGGCGTAGGCACAACAAAGCTTGCCGTGTATTTAGATTTTGCAGATGCTATAAAACGTTATGGTAAAATAGAAGCCGGTAAACAAGGGCTAAGCAATGTAGATGAAGCATCTATTATTGCGATGGGCAAAGCTGTGGTAAAAGAAAAATATGGTAACCTGTTTGAAATGTATGATAAAATAACAGGCGAAAATCCTTACGAAATGCCGATGCGTATTTACCCTGCTGTGCATTATGTAATGGGAGGGCTTTGGGTAGATTATGAACTACAAACTACAGTAAAAGGCTTATATGCTTTAGGCGAAGCCAACTTTAGCGACCATGGTGCCAACCGTTTGGGTGCTTCAGCTTTAATGCAGGGTTTGGCCGATGGATATTTTGTGGTGCCTTATACATTGGGTAATTATTTAGCCGATGAAATTCGTAACCCATCAATACCAACATCTCATCCTGCATTTGAAGAAACAGAAAAAGCAGTAAGCGACAGGATAAATACCTTAATGAATATTAAAGGTTCTAAAACTGTAGAAAGTTTCCACAAACGTTTGGGAAAAATAATGTGGGATAAATGTGGTATGGCCCGTAATGCACAAGGTTTACAGGAAGCGATTATTGAAATTCAGGAATTGAAAAAAGAATTCTGGAGTGATGTACGCATTCCCGGAGAAATAGACGGCATGAACCCGGAATTAGATAAAGCCGGACGTGTGGCAGATTTTATTGAACTGGGCGAACTGATGTGTAAAGATGCCTTGAACCGTAATGAAAGCTGTGGCGGACATTTTAGAGAAGAAAGCCAGACAGAAGAAGGAGAAGCTAAAAGAGATGATGACAATTACAGTTATGTTGCCGCATGGGAATACAAAGGCGAAAGTAACTGGGATTTAAATAAAGAAGCATTGAATTTTGAGATTGTAAAACCAACACAGCGGAGTTACAAATAAAATTAAAACAAGGCGGTAAATTATTACCTGATGAGCTTATAGTTTTTGTAAGTAAAAAACTGTTTGCCGGTAATAGTTTCTAAAAATTTTAATAGTTTTTCTTTGGTATTCATATTGTTGATGGCGGGATTGTAATTGAATACCCAGTCTTGTTTAGCAATTTTAGGCAACATTACACCTGGGTGTGTACTCTTAAATATTTTTAAATAATCGATATTGTTGTAGTTGTAACCTTCTTTATTTTTATTCCTGTATTCCTCAATCCAGGTATCGTCAGCCTGCCACCTTTTGCCAAACTCAATATGTTTTTTAAGTTGGGTTTCCGGCCTTTTAACGTAGCTGTAGTGATAGATGGAAGCATTTACTTTTTTAACGAATAATTTTTCCCCTTTTTCATGTACAGCGTTACCGGGATTTTGGTATTTGCGGAAACCCTGCGAATCATTGTAGCTTCTTATTGACGGGTTATTGCGGATGATCCTTATTTCTTTTTGATGATACCTTCTCGACGGTGCATAGTGGTTATAATCACCAAAGAAATTGATAAAGTTAAACAGAAAGCCTTCCACTTCGTTATTATCAAGGTTGTCTTCCATTGCTTTTCTTATAACAGCGTAATCCTTTTCATTAATAACTTCATCCGCCTGTATATGCAATACCCAATCTGCATCGCTGGCCACGTTATCTAAACCAATATTGGCCTGCTCGGCAAAAATAAAACCACCTGCCCTCATCTTATCATCCCAAATAGTATCTGTAATCTTAATTTTACAATCATTCAATGCCAGTACCGCTTCTCTGGTACCATCAAAGCTGTCGCCTATAACAACAATAATCTCGTCAACTACCGGTAAAACACTTTTAATGGATTGTAAAAAAGGGTAATCGAAATTTAAGCCGTTTCGTACATAAGTAAAAGCAGAAACTTTCATTTGCAGAGGTTTAAATGAAAAGGATGAAATTAGTTTAAAAATTCTGTTTCGTTAGCACATTATTAATTATTTTCGTGGAGTTATTATAATAAACTAATGTAGTATGGAACATTACAGCATGAACCTCTCACTTAAAGTGTGGAAACAAAAAAACAGCAGCGAAAAAGGACATTTTGAAACTTACCAGGTAAAAGATATTTCAAGCGAAATGTCGTTTCTGGAAATGTTTGATGTGCTGAATGAGCAACTGATACAGAACGGAAAAGATGCCATTGCATTTGATCATGATTGCCGGGAAGGAATTTGCGGTATGTGCAGTATGTTCATTAATGGTAAGGCGCATGGCCCGTGGAGCCAGAACACCACCTGCCAGTTACACATGAGGGCTTTTAAAGATGGCGATACCATTGTTGTGGAGCCATGGAGAAGTACCGCATTTCCTGTAATTAAAGATTTGATGGTTGACAGAACAGCATTTGACAGAATCATTCAGGCTGGTGGTTATATATCTGTAAACACCGGTAATGCAGTTGATGCCAATGCCATCCCCATTGATAAAAAAAATGCGGATGATGCATTTGCAGCTGCAGCATGTATTGGTTGCGGCGCATGTGTGGCATCATGTAAAAACGGAAGCGCTATGTTATTTGTTAGTGCTAAGGTTTCTCAATTGGCTTTGTTACCACAAGGGCAGCCGGAAAGAGAAAGCCGTGTATTGAATATGGTAGCTCAAATGGATAAAGAAGGTTTTGGTAACTGTACCAATACCTATGCTTGCGAAGCTGAATGCCCTAAAGGGATTTCTGTTGCTAACATCGCCAGGTTAAACAGGGAATATGTAAAAGCCGGTTTAAGTACAGAGCAATAAATAATACCTGTATAATTGAAATAAAAAATGACCTTTAATAAGGTCATTTTTTTTGAGCTCCTTACAGCATAAAGATGATTTTGCCTGTCTTGCACAATAAATGGTAATTTTAGGCATTACTAATCTAAAAACTGTTGAAGCACCCCGGGAAATACCTGTTTTTGATATCGATATTTTTTGTGCAGACGGTGTTTGCACAAAAGCCTGCATCACTTTCTAACCTGCGTAAAAAATTTATACCCGTAAAAGGCGATGTAATAAAACTTGATACCTTAAGTATTGTTCCCAATTCTGTAAGTATAGTTAATGTTTTACCTGCAACCTACAAAGTTGATGAAGTAAATGGTACACTTACCTGGATAAGCAAGCCTGCTGCAGAAAATATATGGATTACCTACCGGGTATTTCCTTTTAAATTAAATGCTGTTGTAAAACGGTTTAATTATGATAGTATCAGGTATAATTTTATTAACAATAAGCCGGTAACGTTTAAATTAAATAATACGCAAAGCAACCCGATGTTCGATTTTGGCAACGTAAAATCAGAGGGTAGTTTTGGCCGTGGTATTTCGTTTGGTAATAGCCAGGATGCCGTGGTAAGCAGTAGCCTTAACCTGCAGTTGAGCGGCTTTATCGGCGACAGCCTGGAACTGACAGCAGCAATAACGGATAATAATATTCCCATACAACCCGAGGGCAATACACAGGACCTTCGTGATTTTGACCGCATTTTTTTACAGGTAAAGAAAAAAGGCTGGCAGGCAAGCTTTGGTGATATTGATCTGCGGCAAAACAAAAATTACTTTCTTAATTTTTATAAACGTTTGCAGGGCGTTGCTTTCAGTACCGAAAATAAAATCAATAAAAATTTATCCAATTCATTATTGGTAAGCGGCGCAGTAGCCAAAGGAAAATTTACAAGAAATATTCTTACACCTACAGAAGGTAACCAGGGGCCTTACCGTTTACAGGGTGCCAACCTGGAAGTTTATTTTGTGATACTGGCAGGTACTGAACGTGTTTTTATCGACGGGCAATTACTGCAGCGTGGCGAAGATCAGGATTATATAATTAATTACAACACCGCCGAAATTACCTTTACACAAAAGCATTTAATTTCAAAAGATAAAAGGATACAGATTGAATTTGAATATGCCGACAGGAATTTTTTAAACGCACAGGTATATGCCAGTGACGAATTGAATTTTAAAAATAAATTCATACTCAGTGTAGGCGCTTTCTCCAATTCCGATGCAAAAAATTCTTCTATCAACCAGGTGCTGGATGCAAAACAAAAACAATTTTTAGCCAATGTTGGCGATGGGGTGGATACTGCATTTTATCAAAATGCAGTACGGGATACTTTTAGTGTAGATAAGATATTGTATAAAAAGATCGACACACTGTACAATACCACTATGCATGATTCCATTTTTGTTTTCTCCAATAATCCCAACGATGTATTGTACAGTCTTTCTTTTACTTATCTGGGGCCGGGTAAAGGAAATTATATGCCTTTGCAAAATGCAGCCAACGGAAAAGTATTTAGCTGGGTAGCGCCGGATGCAGGCAATAATAAAAAAGGCGACTGGGCACCGGTTATTTTATTGATTGCCCCCAAAAAGCAACAGATAATTACGGTAGGGGGCGAATATTTAATTACTGATAAAAGCAAAATAAAAGCAGAAGTTGCGGTAAGCAATTTTGATATCAATCTTTTTTCAGGTAAAGATAAAGCCAACGATAAAGGTGTGGCAGCTAAAATACAATTTGAAAACAGCGATAAAAAAATAAAACTGTTAGCTAAACCCATGTTGCTGCAAACAAAGCTGGGGTACGAGTTTGTGCAAAGCCGTTTCAGGCCATTGGAACGCTTGCGTAATGTGGAATACCTGCGTGACTGGAGCTTGCCTTACGAAAGCAGCCGTGCAGATGAACACCTTACCACCGGTGCTGTAAAAATTTCGGATAGCAAGGGCAATTTTTATGCGTATGAAATTATTAATTACCGGCGTAGTGATAATTACAGCGGGTTACGCCAGCAACTTGATAATTTAAGTACAGTAAAAGGCTGGAAGTTTACCAACAGGATCAGCCTCACCAATTCATCCAACCCAATTGAACAAGGCGTTTATCTGCGACCAACTATTGATATTAATAAAGTATTTACAAAGCTTGATAAAATGCAGCTTGGTGTAAACTACAGTAGTGAGCATAATAAACTGCGTAACAAAATAACCGATACCTTATCGCCATTAAGTTTTGCATTCAACATCTGGCAAGTATATGTAAAATCCGATCCGGGTAAATTAAATAACTGGGGCATATCTTATTTTACAAGGAATGATTTACTGCCGGTATTTAAAAGTTTGCAACAGGCAGACCGTAGTGACAACTATAATTTTTTTACCGAGATAAGAAAAAATGAAGACCGCCAGCTCAGGTTAAATATAACCTATCGCAAACTGCATATTGCCAATGCAGCCATCAGCAGACAGCGTGCCGATGAAAGTTTACTGGGCCGTGCCGAGTACAGCATGAGGGAATGGAAAGGTTTGGTAACCGGCAATATATTATATGAATTGGGTGCAGGGCAGGAGCAAAAAAGAGAGTTTACTTTTTTTGAAGTGCCTGCCGGGCAGGGTGAATATACATGGATAGATTACAACAGTAACGGCATAAAAGAACTGAATGAATTTGAAATTGCTGTTTTCCAGGATCAACGGAAATATGTAAAACTGTTTACACCAAGCAACCAGTATGTAAAAGCCAACTATGTGCAGTTCAATTACAGTTTCGATCTTAATCCCAGGGCAGTAATAACAGCAAAAAATGTAAAAGGCTTAAAAAAATTGCTGTACCGTTCCAATACCAGTTCGGGTTTACAGATCAGTAAAAAAGATATTTCCACCGGTAAATTTCAGTTTAACCCGTTTACCAGGAAACTGATTGATACCACACTTATTGCTTTAAACTCTGTTTTAACCAACACGTATTTTTTTAACCGTAGCAATGTTAAGTGGGGTTTTGATGTCACCCATTTTCTTTCCAACGGAAAAACCTTATTGTCTTATGGTTTCGAAAGCCGTAAGCTGCGTAATGTAGTTGGAAAAATACGCTGGAACCTGAATAAAAATTTTACTACGCTCATTAATGTACGGGATTCGAAAAACGAACTGAATACTACCGGCACAAAATTTAATAACCGCAATTACCAGGTACAGCAACAAAGTGTAGAGCCAACCCTGTCTTATATTTATAAATCAAACTTCAGGTTAAGTGTGGCATATAATTTAAGCAACAAAAAAAATGTGATCGATTCAATGGAAAAGGTAGTGGCGCATGAAGTGTCGGCCACCTTGCGGTATAATATTCTTAACAGCAGTACCATTAATGCCAAAGTAAGTTTTAACCAGTTAAATTTTAAAGCGTACCCCGGTGCAGCCAATACCACCGTTGGTTATATATTGCTGGATGGCTTATTGCCCGGCAAAAATTATTTGTGGAATGTAGAGTACACCAAACGCCTTGCCGGCAATTTTGAAGTAAGTGTGCAATATGAGGGACGCAAACCCGGCGAGGCAAAAACAGTACATGTGGGCAGGGCTACTGTAAGGGCATTGCTGTAAATAAAAAAGCGATACCAGAATATGGTACCGCCTTTAGTGTATCGAGAGGGTTAGAAATTATCCAAATAAGCCGCCTTTCTTAAAGCTCCTTACGCCTTCACCAATTTTAAAACCATTATTGTACACTTCAATTTTATAATCACCGGTCTCAAAATTGCTGTTCTGTTTCCAATCTACATTAATAGTTTGTTTTTGGCCCTGGGTATAATTTACTTCAACCATTTGCGTAAAAAATTTATCCTGCCCGTCTCTTGTTTTAAAACTGCCCGAACCTAATGCCTCAACTGTTACAGGATTTCCTTTTGGATCGGTGATGCAAATGTAGATGGATTTATTACCAGATTGTGTAATACGGTTCTCATCAAGATCGAAAGAAATACGCAACTTATCCACTCTTTTAGCAGTAGTGGTGCTTTTTTCTTTCCCGCTTTTTCTTTCGTTGATACCAAATATTGCAAAATTGCTGGCATGCAAAGTAGAGCCTACATCAATAATATCCTCTTTCTCTTTAATCACAGTTTTAGCATCTTCAGTTTCTTTTTTAGCAACATCCCTTTCTTTTGTAACGGCTTCTTTTTCCTGTATCAACACTATTTTTTCTCCCTGTAAAGTTTCAATCTGTGTTTTGTAACCGGTAATATCATCGTT
>JAYVJU010000165.1:0-3117 GCA_043769035.1 Ferruginibacter sp. | reverse complement strand
CCATCCTGTTTTACACCAATATCTATAAAAGCGCCAAACCTTGTAATATTGGTAACAACGCCGGGCACTTCCATACCAATTTTTACATCATCAATACTGTAAATATTGGCAAACTCAAATGTTTGTGTTTCGCTGCGTGGGTCGAGTCCCGGTTTTTTTAATTCGTTTATAATATCTTTTATCGTAAGCTCTCCTACCTGTTCGGTAGCATACTTTTTTGCGTCGATGGTTTTTAAAATATCTTCTTTGCCAATTAAAGATTTTATATCCGTGCCAAGATCTTTTGCAATGGCGGTTACCACAGGATAGGCTTCGGGATGCACAGCGCTGGCATCTAACAAATCTTCGCCTTCGGTAATGCGTAAAAAGCCGGCGCATTGTTCAAATGCCTTACCACCAAGGCGTGGTACTTTTAATAATTGTTTGCGGTTGCTGAATTTACCAATTTCATTTCTGTACTTCACAATATTATCTGCCAGTGTGCTGCCTATACCGCTTACATAACTCAGCAAATGTTTGCTTGCAGTATTTAAGTTTACACCAACATTATTTACGCAGCTGATAACAGTGGCATCCAGTTTTTCTTTTAACCTGAATTGATTTACATCATGCTGGTACTGCCCTACACCAATACTTTTAGGATCAAGTTTTACCAGTTCTGCCAACGGATCCATCAACCTGCGGCCAATACTTACCGCACCACGTACGGTAATATCTTCGTTAGGAAATTCTTCTCTTGCAATTTCTGATGCAGAATAAATGGAAGCACCATCCTCGTTCACCAAAAACACCGGAAGATTTAAATTTATTTTTTTAATGAACTGCTCTGTTTCCCTGCCTGCTGTACCATCACCAATTGCAAAAACTTCGATACCGTATTGTTGTACTAAATTTTTAATTTTTATTTCTTCTGCAGCAGTCCTGTTTTTTTCATGCGGAAAGATAAGGTCTGTTTTTTGCAGGTCGCCTTTTTCATCAAGGCAAACTACTTTACAGCCGGTGCGGTATCCCGGATCGATGGCTAAAATTCTTTTACCGCCTAATGGTGAGCTTAATAATAATTGCCGTAAATTTTCTGCAAACACATTGATGGCTTCTTCATCGGCCTTTGTTTTTAATGCCGTACGGAATTCAGTTTCCAAACTCGGTTGCAATAATCTTCTGTATGCATCTTTAATAGCTTTGCGTATTTGATCTGTTGATGCATTCATGCTTTTTATATAAAGCCCTTCAATCATTTCCAGCACCGGTTCTTCTTCCGGTGCAATGGCAATGCGTAAAAATCCTTCTAAAAATCCACGCAGCACTGCAAGTATCCTATGCGACGGAATTTTTGAGATCAGTTCACTAAATTCAAAATAATCTTTGTACTTAATGCCTTCGGTTTCTTTATCGGTTACTACTTTGCTTTGCAGTGTGGCTTCATCTTCAAAAAACTTACGCAGTTTGGCACGTACCTGTGCATCTTCATTTACCAGCTCTGCAATAATATCTCTTGCTCCCTGCAATGCGGCATCTGTATCTGCAACTTTTTCGTTGATGTAATTTGTTGCCGCTGCAACCAAATCAATATCTTCCTGTGCTAAAATTAAATTGGCCAATGGCTCCAATCCATTTTCTCTTGCGGTTTGTGCCTTGGTTTTTCTTTTTGGTTTATAGGGCAGGTAAATATCTTCCAGTTCGGCAATGGTGGTGGCTTTATTTAATTTTTCCTGCAGGGCTTCCGTCATTTTTTCCTGGTCGGTAATGGCTTTTTCTATAAAGGTTTTACGCTCGGTAAATTCTTTTAAAAATTTTGCTTCTTCCTGTATCTGCTGCACCTGTACTTCGTCCAGTGCGCCGGTACTGTCTTTACGGTAGCGGGCAATAAAAGGAATGGTAGAACCATCTTCCAATAATTTCAACACAGCTTCAACCTGCTGTGGTTTAATACTTAGTTTCTGTGCTATCGGTAAAATAAAATCTGACATGATGTTTAATTTGGGCTGCGAATTTAGGGGGGAGAAAGGAAAGAAAAAAATGGAATGTTGGTGGGAATTGAGTACGAGCAAAAGGTGAAAAGTGGTGTAGCTTTTTGTTGAGTGAGCTGAGGAGCCTTGATATGGCAACAGTGGCAGAGTTTATCCTGACGAAGGAAGGGCTCCGTTCAACTGTGTTGCTGCTATGGGGCTTTTATAGAAGCGTAGATAATAGCGAATAGATTTGGCTAAAGCCAATACAATTGTGTTGCACTGCTCCTCCGGCTGAAGCCGGAGGCAATTGATAAAGCCATTGCAAAATGATTGAGTGCTTTGTGATTTTAAATTGCCACTGGCTTCAGCCAGCGGATAATAATGTAAAATGTGGATGGCTTTAGCCGAAATAGGCTTTGATGTTGGATGCTTTGTGATAGATACGCCACCCTATATTTAACTACATATACATTTTCACCAGTGTTGGGAGAAATTTTACAGTTCTTTTAATTCTCCTTTTTGAATATCTAAAATATAGTACTTCTCTTTAAACACCTTAAGTTTAAAATCTTGCGATTCGTCAAAATAATATGACTCATAAGAGAATGTAAGTTTTATTTTGAAAGGCTCGTTTTTTACTCCAACATTTTCAGAAAAATCTCCTAAACCCAATACATATAAATTATCAGATAACGAATTTGGGTTAATTCGCCATTTTCTATTATAATCAGAAACTAAAATTTTGCTACTTGAAACTTCTTTCACCGCATAGTTAATTAGAATAGGAATTTTATTTTTAAAATAAATCATCAATGCTAAGCCTTTACGCTTATCATACATGAGTCCAAAGTCAAGGTTTGGAGGTGTTTTCTTAAGTATTTCTTCACTTTCTCTCCTTTTGCTTTGATCCGTGATATTCTTTTTAATATCAGTTAAATCAAATTGCAAATTCTGTAACCCCATTTCTTGAGATAAATTAGGATATTTTGATTTTGCAATTTCTATAAATGGATTAAGACTTTCTTGAATTGTAGTTTGTTGACTTTTTAGTTTTTCAAGAGTGTCAGTTATTGTTTTTCCAGATATTTTTATTAATGTCCCTACAGAATCTCTTGCATGATTTAAATCTTCTTTTAGCATAGATATTTCAGAATTTAAATTCTTT
>JAYVJU010000164.1:0-2499 GCA_043769035.1 Ferruginibacter sp. | reverse complement strand
AAGGCACCTGTACTTACCATTTTCCTGGTGGTTATTGCTTTAGCCAATATTGCACTGCCATTAACCAACGCTTTCGTTGGCGAGTTTATGATGTTTAGCGGGTTGTTTACATTTAATATATGGTACATTGCTTTTGCCGGGTTAAGTATCATCCTGGCTGCAGTATATACTTTAAATATGGTGCAGAAGGTTTTTTATGGCGAGGCAAATTCCATAACCGGAAATATGCAGGATATTTCATTAAACCAAAAACTGATACTGGCTGTGCTGGTTGTGTTTATTTTTCTTTTTGGAGTTTATCCGCAACCAATTTTCGACCTTACAAAAGATACTGTAGCTGCTTTACTAACACGATTTAAATAATAAAAACGCCTGTTGGCGTAACAGAGGTATGAATGCAATAATATTAACAGCAATATGGGGTGTGGTGATGATGTTGGGCGGAGCTTTTATTACAAGTAAGGCCACACCTAAGTACCTGGCAATTTTTGGGCTGGTAGTTATACTTATTGCCAATTGCATGCAAATGGATAAAGGTATGCCGTTCCCATTCTTTACAATGGATATTAAAGAGATGCTGCATTTTAACAGCTTCAACCTCACTTTTATTAACGTGGCATTTGGCTGTACCCTGCTTTATTTTTTACTGAATGGAAGGGATGTTGAAAAAGTAGGTGAAAATGTTTCGGAATATTTTGCGTTGATATTTTTTGTGTTGTGCGGAGTTGCCATCATAGCTACTTTTAATTCTTTACTGATGTTGTTTATTGGTATTGAAATTGTTTCGATACCGCTTTATATTTTAACAGGCAGCGATAAAAGGAATCTGAAAAGTAATGAAGCGTCACTTAAATATTTTTTGATGGGAGCATTTTCAACAGGTATTATGTTGTTGGGTATTGCTTTTTTATATGGTGGTAGTGCTACCGGTTCATTTTATATTGATAATATTATTTCGGGCAACGGCCCTATGCCCGCAATGATTGCTGCGGGTTTGGTGTTATTGCTGATATCCATGTCTTTTAAAGTATCTGCAGCTCCCTTTCATTTCTGGACACCCGATGTGTACGATGGTGCACCCACCGTGTTCACCTCTTTTATGGCTACCATTGTAAAAGTGGCAGCGTTCTTTGCATTTGTTCGCCTGTTCGAAAACACATTCGGCAGCATGCAGCAGCAGTGGCAAACGCTGGTAGTTATTCTTATTGCTGCAACTTTATTGATAGGAAATCTTACAGCAGTTTTTCAGCAAAGTGTAAAACGCATGCTGGCGTATTCAAGTATTGCACAGGCAGGCTTCATGCTCTTCTCTTTATTTGCGTTAAATAACATGGCCAAAGAGGGATTGGTTTTATATGCTGCGGCCTACAGCCTGGCAAGCATCGGCCTTTTTGCCATATTGATAAAAATGAAAGATTATACCATTGATGGTTTTAATGGATTAGGTAAGCAACAACCGTTGCTGGCAGTAACTGCAATGGTATTTTTGTTGTCGTTAACCGGCATTCCGTTAACTGCGGGGTTCCAGGCTAAATTTTTTATGCTGATGGCGGCGGTTCAAAACGGGCATCATATCTGGCTGGTAATTTTTGCTGTACTTTGTGCAGCCATCAGCGCTTATTATTATTTTAGAATCATTCAGGCTATGTTCTTTAAAGATAGCGCAGATGATGTTGTGCTTACCGAAGATGTAACCAGTCCTTTTAAAATCCTGCTGGTTATTACCGCTGTATTAATTATTGTCTTAGGTATTTTCCCCAACTTCCTCACCAACTGGTTATATTTTTAAGGCTGCCATGCCGTTTGTAAAAGTTTTGCTTTTTAATCCTATGCAGTTGTTAACTTTAGGGAGAATATAATCCATACATGACTTTTAAAGACACATTTGCACTTTCCTGGCGAAATATTTCGGGTAATAAACTACGCACTGGTTTAACGGTTGCCATTATTGCTTTAGGCATTTTTGCTCTAATTATGATAGTAACAGCCATTAAAGCAGCAAGTGTGAGCCTTACTACCAGCTTTTCAACCATGGGTGCCAATTCCTTTAGTTTGCGTTTTAAAGACCGCAATGTACGCATTGGCGGCGGCAGGCAACGGAGCGATAATGCCAAAACAAGTAAATCGGCTTTAAGAGAAAAAAAGAGCAACATGGGTAAGGTAATTACTTACGATGAGGCCCGTGCATTTAAGCAACGATATTCGTTTCCGGCTAAGGTGGGCCTGTCTTTGATGGGGCCCCGTAATGTTGTTTGTAATAACGATCGTAAAAAAACCAATCCCGATGTGGCTGTTTTAGGAGGCGATGAAAATTACCTGGAACTGAATGGGTACAGCATAAAATATGGTCGCAATTTTACCGAGAGCGAAATTGAATCCGGAAGAAGTATTTGTATGCTTGGAAGCGGCACGGCACAAAAATTATATCCCGGCGCTCCGGAAAAAGCCATTGATAAAGTAGTAAGTGTAGATCATACGCCGTATCGGGTAATAGCTGTG
>JAYVJU010000163.1:0-8966 GCA_043769035.1 Ferruginibacter sp. | reverse complement strand
GGCTTGGTGGCATTACCGAAGCTGAAGCCGGACAAGGTATTAAAGAAGCTTTGAGCCAGGGCATTACAAATGCCGTTTTAAAGCTGAATAAAGAAGACGGTTTTTTTAAAGATGCGTTATACAAAATCTTACTGCCGCCCGATGCAAAAAAAGTAGAGAACACTTTACGCAGTTTAGGCTTCAACAGCATGGTGGATAAAGCCATTTTGCAAATTAACCGTGGTGCAGAAGATGCAGCCGGCTATGCCAAACCCATTTTTGCTGATGCCATAAGAAGTATGACCTTACAGGATGCAATAGGGCTGGTAAAAAATGGTGATACCAGTGCTACACATTTCTTCAGGGAGAAAACAACCGATAAATTAGTTGCAGCTTTTTTACCGGTTATAAAAGCTTCGTTAGATAAAGTGGATGCAACAAAATATTATGGCGATATGGTGAGTAAATACAACAGTATTCCCCTGGTAAAAAAAATAAATCCTGATCTGGCCGGTTTTGTTACTGATAAGGCAACTGCTGCTTTATTTGACCTGGTGGCAATAGAAGAAAAAAATATCAGGACCAATATTGCTGCAAGAACAACCGATATATTAAAGAAAGTGTTTGGGCAAAAATGGTATTAAAGATTAGTATTTAAGAAATTGATTGCGGCTTTTACACCATTGTTGAAGAGTAATTGCTTTTCTTCTGCTTTCATTTTTCTTACTTTGGAATTGATGTTACCGTAGCTGACGTAAATCGTTCTGCCTCTTTCATTTTCCAGGTCGGGGTATTTACGGTTGAGTGTTTCTATCATCAGGTTGCTGAAAGCTGCTAAATACTGGTTAAGATTATTTACCGAATAAGGCGGAATGGTGATATTGTTTTTTTGTAAAGAATCAATTTGCTCCGGCCGCTCCAGCTTTATGCCAATGGTTTGCATATTAAATTTTACCTGGTTGCATAAAAGAGGGTTCTTAATATTTTCGCAGCTGTCAAAAATACTGATGGGATAATTGCAGAGCATACCGCCATCTACATAATAATTGATAAAAGAAGTAGTATCCCTTTTCTTTATTTTTTGCTTATTATCATCTAATGCAACAGGTTCAAAATACAAGGGTACGCCACCACTGATTCTTGCTGCAAGTGCAACCGGCATATCGGGTGTAAGTTCAAAAGAAAAAATTTCCAGTTGCTGCCTGCTTAAGTTAGTGCCGGTGCAATAGAGGTCTTTATATAAATTATTTTGTAACCTCAGCTGATGTAACTCTGCAAAACTTAAATTCTCTTTACCTGTTTTGTATTTCACCAATTGTTTTAGCCAGGCTTCAAATTTTCTCCCTTCATAAATTCCGAAACCTTTTTTTACTCTTTTGTATTTACCGATAATGCCACCCCTGCCATCATTAAATTGCTGCAGGGCTAACTCCTGCATTATACTGTCTATTTCTTTTGAAGTATAACCCACACATACCAATAAGCCTGCAATAGCTCCGGCAGATGAGCCGCCAACTTTTTCTACCTGCTGTAAAATGCCTTTATCTTCCAGTACACTAAATACACCGGCATAAGCAAGGCCACGTACACCACCACCTTCCAGCACAAGATTTTTATAATTGTAATTTTTTTGAGCAAAACAAACAGCAGGAAACAGCAGTACGACAATTAATTTTTTCATGTAGTAAAAATAAAAAAATACTGCCGCAGTAAAAGTTAAAGGCTGATTAATAATAATACCCAAAAATGATGTTCATCTCATCTTCGCTGGTTAAACCGAAGTTTACAGTTTTATTACTGGTATTATTGTAAGTTACCACGCTGGTAAGACCTTCGCCGGCATTGAGTTGTATGGGTGTTGTATAGTTTATTACCAGCGGGTGCTGCCAATCGGTGTTTTCGTAAACAATTTCTCCGTTTCTTGAGCCACCTAAAATTTTTATTACAAAACTCTCTCCCATTTTATGAAAATGAGAAGTAAGCATTATAACTGTTACCGGGTTGGGGAATGTAAAATTGGTGGTTATTGTTTTGCGCTGGTTGGCAGCAATGGAGAAATTATAATTAGCAAAGTTTATTGATTTAGCTTCTTTATTAACGGTACCCTGCGGCACTGTATATAAGTTGATAAAATTTTCGCCGGTAAAACTGGCGGTTTGTTTATTAAAATAATGTGCATTTAAATCAAGTGCTGTACCGGCAGGGATTTTTAGTGCAACACCGGCAGGAAAAGTATAAGTGGCATTTACATCTGTGCCACCGCCTAAAAAAAGATGGTTCTGCATTTGCGAAAAAGTGGTAACATTAATGGTACCGTCGGCATTATATAAATCTCTTAAAGTATTTGCAGGTGGCAGCAGGGCTGTGTTTTGGAAACCATATAAAACAAAATGGTGGCTGTTGGGCCTGCCCCTCATGGTATATTTATTTACATAAACAGCAGCTGTATTCGGGGTAATTCTGTTTACAAATACCTCTCTTTCGGTATTGGGGCTTACGGTAAAAGGATCTATTTTAAGTTGAAACCCATCTGCGGCAGCGGGAGGATCAAGTGGTATAAATGGTTGAGTGCAAACGGTGGTGTTACCCAATATTGTTTCATCCACAACACTGCCGGTTTTTGGCGCACCCTTTATTATCCATTGTTTAATAAATTCAATTTGGCCTAGGGTTAAATACTGGCTGCCCATTGGCATGGTGGCACCATAATTAGCAGCATGATGCCCGGCCTGGCAATCGGTTTTATGATACAGTAAACTCTTAAGATAATCTCCCGGCTTTACCCTTACTAAGCCATCAGCATTTGCTGCGGTATTTTTTACTGCTTTGTTAACCAGGTTATCGTAAGCTGCGGCTGCAGACAATACCAGGTTATGCTGGCTGTAAGTAGCATCGGTAACTGAAGCATGACAACCACTTACTGCACATGAAGGGGTAAATATATTTTCCTGCAGTATTGCCCAGGTATCTTTTTTAGAAGCATCTATTGTGCCGGGGCTTTTTTGGCAGGATGGCATTAGTAGCGGCAAACTTAAAATTGCCACGCAAATAATGGTTGTTGCAAATAGTTTCATATCCCGGTTTTGATGCAAAACAAATGTAAACAAATTAGTTTAAAGCTAATAGTACCTGCCAGGCCTGTTGCACTTTGCCGCTATCGAGCAGTTCTTTTGCATAGGCATGTAATTCTTTTTCCATTTCATCGGGGTTAATGGAAAAATACTGGATAATGTTTTTCAGTTTATCATCATTAAATGTGGCATCAACAAAAGGCAGCTCATTTACATTGGCCAGCTGCCCTAAATTATTACCGGTAAGTATATTGCTGTTACGTATGCTTTCGGGTAAAGCATCTACACCAATGCCTAATTGTGTGTTGGGTTTAGCTACTTCAAACACGGCAGCGCCGCTGGCACGGCAATAAAAATCGCCACCCATACGGGCCACCAGGTCAATTTTATGCGGATCGATCTGATTTTTTTCATTTAAGATATTATCGTTGATGTGCATCACCAGTACTTCGCAAATAATAAGATTGCCTGCACCACCTTCTGTACCTGTTTCAATAATATCCCTCACTTTACATTCCAGTTGCACGGGACTTTCTGCTACACGAAAGGCTTTTACTTTTTCTGAAGGCAATTTTGTAAAACCTGATTTTACAAATTCATCCACGTCTTTTGGATATTCGCAGCTGCTGAGGCTCATCTGCTGTACCATAGCATAGTTCACCACATTAATTACAACTTCTTTGGTGTCGTAAATATTCAGCAACGTATGTTTAAGTGTATTGTCACGTACTTTTCTTGAAGGAGAAAAAACAAGTGTTGTGGGATTACTGCCAAATACATTAAAAAAACTAAATGGCGATAAATTGGGATTACCATCCTTATCAAGGGTACTTGCAAAACAAATGGGCCTTGGCGCAACAGCGCCTAAAAGATAACTATGTAATTCGCCTGTTTTTATTTCTCCCGGAACAATTCTCATCGTTGTAAATATTGAGTAATAAAATTACTTATAAAAACTATAGTATTGTTTGTTGTAAATTCATTGTTCAAAATTATTTATGCCAATAAAAAAAATACTATGCTGTTTATTTTTTGTACTGCAGCTTACAGCAGCATTGGCACAGGAGCAGGTGATCAGGATAAATTTATTAGGTTATACAACAAAGAGCATAAAGACAGCAATATGGTGCAGCAGGCAGGATGCGCCTGTTAAAGAATTTTATATTACAGACGCTGCAACAAAAAAAATAGTTTTTAAAAAGAATGTCGGCAAAACTTTTGGTAGTTATGGCCCTTTTGCACAAACACAAAGGTTGTCTTTTTCCGAATTTTCGAAACCCGGTACTTACTTTATTGTTGCTGGTGGCATACAATCTCCGGTATTTAAAATTGATGACAATGTATATAAAGGAACGGCTGACTTTTGTTTGCGTTATATGCGGCAGCAACGCAGCGGGTTCAACCCTTTTTTAAAAGATAGCTGCCATACGCATGATGGCTACACTTTATATGGACCGATGCCCGACAGTACACATATTGACGTAAGTGGCGGCTGGCACGATGCCAGTGATTATTTACAATACGCTTCTACATCTGCCAATGCAACCTATCATTTGTTAATGGCCTATCGTGATTTTCCGCTTGTGTTTACAGACGAAAAACTGGCCAACGGATTAGATGGAAAAAATAGTTTACCAGATGTATTAGATGAAGCCCGTTGGGGTATTGACTGGTTACTGAAAATGAATCCATCAGAAAATATTATGTTCAATCAACTGGGCGATGACAGGGATCATATGGGCATGCGCATTCCAAAAGAAGACAGCTTTTATGGTAAAGGATTTGAGCGGCCGGTATATTTTGTAAGTGGAGAACCGCAACAGCGGGGAAAGTTTATGAATAACACTACCGGCACCAGTTCTACTGCAGCAAAATTTTCTAGCGCATTTTCGCTTGGGGCAAATATTTTTGAAAATATTGATTCAATATATGCAAAGAAAATACTGAGCCGTTCTCTTTCAGCTATAGATTTTGCAATATTGAAGCCAGGCGTTAGTCAGACAGCTTCTGTAAGATCTCCTTATATTTATGCAGAAGATAATTGGGTAGATGATATGGAGTTATCCTTTGCTTCTCTATATAAATCTCTGGATTATTATTTAGGTAAAAACGGAGGAAGTAAATTACAATATGGTGGACTTATAGATGAATATCTTGATTCTTCTTATAAATATTCAAAATTAGAAAAAATCACACCTTGGTTGGGAGCAGATACTGCAAAACATTACCAATGGTATCCATTTATTAATATTGGTCATTACGAATTAGCAAAACAATTAACTGATAAAAGAAGGGATACAATCATTAATTATTACAAACAGGGCATACAAAAAATATGGAACAAGGCCAGCCAAAATGCTTTTTATCGTGGTGTACCTTTTATATGGTGCAGTAATAATTTAACCACATCATTTGCCACACAATGTTACTGGTACCGCACTTTAAGTAAGGATAATAGTTTTGAAGAACTGGAACAGGCCAACTTCGATTGGTTATTGGGATGCAACCCGTGGGGTACAAGTTTTGTGTATGGTTTACCGCAAAACGGCGATAATCCGGCAGATCCACATTCCGCATTCACACATCTTAAAAACTATCCCATTGATGGCGGCCTGGTAGATGGCCCGGTGTATGGCAACATCTATAAAAATTTAATTGGGATTACTTTATATCAGCCGGATGAATATGCAGCTTTTCAAAGTGATTTGGTGGTGTACCACGATGATTATGGAGATTACAGTACCAATGAACCTACAATGGATGGTACGGCATCATTAATTTATTTACTGGCAGCAAAAGAAAATAGCACAATTATCCGTCGGGATAAAAACTACAGTTACAATCATGGAGCTATTGTAAGGGGCGATACGCTGCAAAAAAATATTGCACTTGTTTTTACAGGCCATGAGTTTGCTGATGGCGGAGATTTGATTGCAAAAACATTACTGCAACAAAAAGTAAAAGCCTCTTTCTTTTTTACGGGAGATTTTTATAATAACAATGCATTTAAAAAAATTATTAGGCAGCTAAAAAAGGATGGGCATTACCTGGGGCCACACTCCAATAAACATTTGCTGTATGCCGATTGGGCCAAAAGAGATAGTTTACTGGTAACAAAGCAGGAGTTTACCAACGATTTAAAATTGAATTATGCAGCCATGAAAAAACTGGGTATCAATAAGGGAAAATATTTTTTACCACCTTACGAATGGTATAACGATTCTATTGCTGCATGGACAAAGGGAATGAATCTGCAACTGATCAATTTTACAACCGGCACAAAAAGCAATGCAGACTATACCACTCCCGGCGTGAAGAATTACAGAACCACTGATGAAATTTATAGCTCTATACTGCAGCTTGAAGAAAGTAAAGGGCTAAACGGGTTTATTCTTTTATTACATATTGGCACTGATGCAAAGCGTACAGATAAATTTTATTATAAGCTCAACGATTTGATACAGGCGCTAAAACAAAAAGGCTACGCTTTTAAAAAAGTTGATGAACTATTGCATTAAATTTTCTTTAATGCTAAAATAGAAAAATCACTTTCGTCTTTTACAATGGCGTTGCTTAATTTACCCAGGCCGTCAATTTCCATTTCCACTACATCGCCCTGTTGCAGCCATTGCTCTGTATAATTGGGGTCATTCAGTTTTCCTGTACCATTTAATTCTAAAAAACAACCGGTACCTACTGTGCCGCTGCCAATAACATCACCGGCAAATAAGTTAACGCCATAACTGCAGCGTTCAATTATTTCTGCAAAGGTCCAGTCCATATCACTCACATTTCCTTCGCTAACCTGTACACCGTTTACCCAACATTTCATATTTAAATTCCAGGCTTTACCGGTATGGCCTTCTTTGCAGGGCACTTCAAATTGTTCCAGCTCATCTAAAGTAACCAGCATGGGGCCAATAACTGTGGCAAAATCTTTTCCTTTTGCAGGCCCAAGGTTCAGCAGCATTTCTTCCATCTGCAAACGCCTTGCACTCATATCATTCATTATCATTAAGCCACCAATATATTCATCTGCTTCGGCAGCAGGAATATTTCTGCCCGATTTAGAAATAACGATTGCTGCCTCCAGTTCAAAATCCAGTTTTTCAAAATGATCGGGCATACAAACAATTTCGCCGGGCCCCTGTATGCTATTGTGATTGGTAAAATAAAAAATGGGGTATTGATCGAACTCCGGTATCATATCCACCTTTCTGTTGCGTCTTGCAGCGGCCACATGTTGCCGAAAGGCATAACCATCCCTGCAACTTGTGGGGTGAGGCACCGGTGCTAAAATTTCTGCATCGCTAAAGGGAACAGCATAAGTACTTCTTGCCAATCCTTCTTTAATGCGGCGTTCGCAAGCCAATGCCAACGGCATTATATCATCCCAGTAATTTAAAAACATCGACATGCTGATTGGCAAATCGGGGTGCAATGTGTCGGTATCGTATAAATTACCCTCTACTAAAATTGCCAATTGATGCTGATCGTTTTTTAAATAAGTTACTAATTTCATGGTTGAATAAGTTGAGGGCAAAAATAGCTAATAATAGACTTACTAAATTAACAAACGAACTATTGTTTTTAATACGAGCTATTAATTTTTTTATTGCTAAAATTGTATAATGAAATTTGAGAAAATACATAATAAAGGACAGGCCCGGTTATTTAAAAACCAGCATCTCGAACATCTTACCAAAACACATCCGCTGGTAATATGGGGCATGTATTTACCTGTTATTGCAGTTATGTTGTATTACAGCAGCATTGTTAAACAATTAAATGGAATACATGTATTACTTGCTTTTTTGGGAGGTGTATTTTCCTGGTCGTTTTTTGAATATATGATGCACCGGTTTATATTTCACTTTTTTGCCCGGTTTAAAAAGGCCACCAAAATTGTTTATGTTATTCATGGTAATCACCATGAGTATCCAAGAGATAAGGAAAGATTATTTATGCCGCCTGTACCAAGCCTTATGGTAGCAGTTCTTGTTTTTTTGATATTGTATTTATTATGCAACTTATTTGGTATTACTTTTTATGTGTTTGCTCTTTTCCCGGGTTTTGTAACAGGTTATTTAATGTATGGTTCAATGCATTATGCCATACATGCCTATAAGCCACCTTTTAAATGGATGAAGCCTTTGTGGCGCAATCATCACCTGCATCATTATAAAAATACTGAAATGGGTTTTGGTGTAAGCTCTACTTTATGGGACCATGTATTTGGCACCATGTTCGATTTAAAAGCAGAAGCAGATGATAAAGAAAAGACAGAACAGTTAATGTTTGAATGATAGCAGGTATTAATTATGCCCTTTAAAAATGTAACGGTATGTTCTGTGTACTTTTTCTAACTGTGCACCTGTTGCAGCATGTACATCCATCATTTTTTTATTAAAGTCTCCCACCCAGGCCAGTTCCACTTCCATAAAAGTATTACGGGGCACTACTTCCTGTTTAAGTATATAAATTAAAGCACTTTCAATTCCTTTGTGCTGATACTTTTGTTTTACTCCCATCACTATGGCTCTTATACGGTCTATTTTTTTTGTGTTGTTATACCACAGGTATTTTAATTTACCGATAAGATCAAGCCGTCCATTTACATAACGCAATATCTGGTTGGTGTTTGGCAGGCAGATAACAAATGCAACAGGCTCGTTGTTATAATAGGCAAACCAGATTATCTTTTCATCCAGTATTGGTTTCATGCGTTCAAACTGGTCGTTAATTGAGGCAGAATCAATAGGCGTAAAATTTTCAAAATCCCGCCAGGCATCATTGTATATCTCTTTAAAATCTTCTGAAAAACCGGTAAAATCTTTTTTAGTAAAGTGCCGGAAACTGTACCCGGGTTTTTTAGTAACCCATTCGGCAATTTTGGTAAATCTTTCCGGAACGGGT
>JAYVJU010000162.1:0-3621 GCA_043769035.1 Ferruginibacter sp. | reverse complement strand
CTGCCTTTTATGCCCGGCTCAATCCATACACCTGTTTCGCCACTGCTGCGTTCGCCTTTAATACCATATTCGGCAATAGTTAAAATAATCACTTCTTCCAGGTTGCGCAGGTATTTACCAATATCGGTATAAAAATTTTCCAGGTCTAAAATTGGATAGCCCACAATTTGCTGCAAGCCATGAAAAGTAATATCGCCGCCCCTGTTGGTATTAAAAAACTGTATATTATTTTGCTCCAGCTCCGCTTCACTCATCAGCACATTATCAATATTGCCGCTTTTGCCTAAAGTATAAACTGAAGGATGCTCACACAATAAAAAATGGTTGGTGGTAGTTGGTTGGTAGTTGGTAGTTGGTAGTTGGTCGTCAGTAGTAAGTGGTGAGTCGTGAGTGGTTAGTACTGATTGCCCGGTGCGTATGGCCGACTTTATTTTTACATTAGCCTGCAACAATTCTTCCTGGTAATCCCAGGCGGTTTTGTAGGCAATAATGCCAAGGTCTTTAAATATTACTTCCTGCTTATCCACTGCAATTCATTTATTTTGCAAATATAATTGAAAACGAGTTGTTCGTTGAACTAACAACTAACTACCAACAACTAACAAATGAACTTAGAAGAAATAGAAATACCGGAATCTGATGAACTGTACGAACGCCTTACCATCGTTATAGATAAAGGGCAGGATGCTTTACGCATCGATAAATTTTTAATGAGCCGTATTGAAGGCGCCACCCGAAATAAAATTCAGCAGGCTATTGATAATGAAATGGTGCTGGTAAACGAAGCCCCCGTAAAAAGCAATTATAAAGTAAGGCCGTACGATAAAATTGTGGTGTACGATAACCGCAACCCCGAAGGCAGTGAGATCATCCCACAAAATATTCCGCTGGCAATTGGATACGAAGATGATGACCTGATGATAATTAATAAACCCGTGGGTATGGTGGTACACCCTGGCAGCGGTAACCCCAATGGTACTTTAATAAATGCTGTGGCGTATTATTTACAGCAGCAGCAACCCGAAATTGACGAAAGCACCCTGCCCCGTTTTGGCCTGGTACACCGTATTGATAAAAATACCACCGGGCTGCTGGTAATGGCCAAAACACAAAAAGCTATGGCCGACCTTGCCAAACAATTTTTTAACCATACCGTACACCGCCGCTATATTGCATTGGTATGGGGCGATTTTGAACAGGACGAAGGAACCATTACAGCCCATGTGGGCAGGCACCTGCGCTTTAGAAAATTATTTACCGCCTACCCCGATGGCGACCATGGTAAAGATGCCATTACCCATTACAAAGTGCTGGAACGTTTTAATTATGTAACCCTGGTAGAGTGCAGGCTGGAGACCGGCCGCACCCACCAGATAAGGGTACACATGCAGCTGATAGGCCACCCGCTTTTTAACGACGATTTTTATGGCGGCGACCGCATTGTAAAAGGAACCGTGTTTACCAAGTACAAACAGTTTGTAGATAATTGTTTTACGCTATGCCCCCGCCAGGCTCTGCATGCCAAAGAGCTGGGCTTTATACACCCCAGCACCCGCAAGCCCATGCATTTTGAAAGCGAACTGCCCGGCGATATGAAAGCCGTAATTGAAAAATGGAGAAACTATATCGGGCATAAAGAGAGTTAGTATTTTTGTTCATCAATACTGCCGTGGTTTACCCCAATAAATTTTAAGGGTAAACAGCCTCCCTCATCTATATACTTTTTCCTGTAATTTAAAATACAGCCTGCAAAACCATAATTCCTTTTTTAAAATTTATTATATTTAAAAATGGAAACAGTTACCCTAAAAGTGCTGCAACACCGCAATACAGAATGTGTTAGCATTTATTTTAACAATAAAGCCGCAGTAAAAAATGCCGTAAAAAAAATAAACGGTATAAAGTGGAGCAATACCAACAAATGCTGGTATCTGCCTTTAAGCAAAGAAAACGTAACGGCAATAACAAAAGCAGTTGATAAAATTGCAGTAACAGAATTAAGCAGCCTTAAAGCATACCTGCAAAAAAGAAAAACCATTGCTGCAACGCTTAACGTAACAACTGCCGGAACAACGCCACAAAAAATACCTTTACCCACCGCACCTGTGCACCAGCTGGGTAACGATAATTTGCAGGCACTACAACAATTTGTACAGCAGCTTAAACTAAAAGCCTACAGCCCATCCACCATACGCACTTACCGCAATGAGTTTTTACAATTACTTAAGCTGTTAAAAGCCACCCCGGTAAATAACCTTACTGCCGCCGACCTTAAACGGTACCTGGTATATGCTATCGAAAAAGAAAAAATAAGCGAACACACTGCCCACAGCCGCTTAAATGCACTTAAGTTTTATTTTGAACAGGTGCTGGGCAGGGAAAAATTTTTTTGGGAAATACCACGGCCTAAAAAACAACAGCAAAACCCCCACTTTTTTAACCAGGATGAGATAACCAGGATAATAAAACAAACCAGCAATGTAAAACATAAAACCATGCTGATGCTTGCTTATGCAACAGGAATGCGGGTAAGTGAAGTGACCGCTTTAAAAATATGGCAGATTGATAGTAAACGAATGCAGATAATAATTGAAAGGGCAAAAGGCAAAAAAGACAGGATAACAACATTAAGCCCCGTATTACTTGTAATGCTGAGAGAATATTTTACTGCCTATAAACCTAAAAAAGAAGGCTACCTTTTTTGCGGACAAAATGCAGACGAGCCCTACAGCCCCAGAAGCCTGCAGTTAGTATTACAGGCAGCAAAACAAAGAGCCGGTATATTAAAACCCGGAAGTGTACATGCGCTGCGGCATAGTTTTGCCACACATTTATTAGATAAAGGCACTGATGTAACCATGATAATGAAACTTTTGGGCCATAACGATATTAAAACCACCTTACGCTATTTACATGTTACCAACAGAGATGTATTGCAAATAATAAGCCCGTTGGATCAATTAAATTTAGATGACTAAAGTATTTACCAGCGAATATAAATGCAAAAAATAAACAATACCTTTAATTCATCATTTGTTCTTCACCCTATTGTAAGTGAGGCCGGCGAAGCCATAAAAACCCTGGCTCCCAAACACATTGCAAAAATTACTACATTGCATTTACGAAACCCATATTTGCACAAAACCACTTTCGTATATTTTTTTTAATCATTATAAACTAACCACTTACAAATATTGCCGCAAGTTTGATTTATATGAAACCTTCGCATATTTTTGAGTTACATGCAATACTTTTCAATCAGCGTAATGGTGTAAATCGAAACAGATCTTTAAAAATGGAGTTGCTTCATAAAAATATTACTGCTTCAATTTTGCAATCGTTTTTTAATGTTGCCAAACTCCTACCCTTTGGGCTTGACAAATCTTTTTACATTAATGCGTTGACAAACGATTTACAACAAGCCGGTTTTGCTGTTAAAGCAAATAAGTTGGTCGACATTTTCTACAATGACAATGTTATCGGTCAGCTCAATTTTGACATCATTGTAAATAATGCAGTCATTATTAAAGTAGACACTGGATTTGACTTCATCAACAATGAACAACAAGAAAAAAGCATAATATAACCCGTTGGCGGAATTAATTAGCTAAAGTATGCTTA
>JAYVJU010000161.1:0-6065 GCA_043769035.1 Ferruginibacter sp. | reverse complement strand
ATGGCGCAAATGGGTATTTCGTTTGATATTTATTCCCGTACTTCCAATAAAGTGCATCATGAAACAGCATCAGCATTTTTTAAAAAAATGTATGATGATGGGTTGTTTGAGGAAAAAGAAACGGAGCAATACTATGATGAAAGCACTAAAACATTTTTAGCCGATAGATATATTGTTGGTACCTGCCCTGTTTGCGCAAATCCAAATGCGTATGGCGACCAGTGTGAAAAATGCGGCAGCGCTTTATCTCCGGAACAATTAATAAATCCAAGAAGTGCATTGAGCGATGCAGTGCCGGTAAAGAAAAAAACAACACACTGGTATTTTCCTTTGCAAAACTATGAAGCCTGGTTGAAGGAATGGATTATTGATGGGCATAAAGAATGGAAGAATAATGTTTACGGTCAATGCAAAAGCTGGTTAGATAGTGGCTTGCAACCAAGAGCAATGACCAGGGACAGCAACTGGGGAATAAAAGTGCCAAGCCCCCCGGCCCCCGAAGGGGGAGGAGGTAAAGTATTATATGTATGGTTTGATGCGCCGATAGGTTACATCAGTGCTACTAAAGAATTGACAGATCAATGGGCTGACTACTGGTGCAAGGAAGACCTGCCTGCCGGACAGGCAGGTACCAAACTGGTTCATTTTATTGGTAAGGATAATATTGTTTTTCATTGCATTATTTTTCCGGCAATGCTTAAAGCACACGGAAATTTTGTGTTGCCCGATAATGTGCCTGCCAATGAATTTTTAAATATTGAAGGCGAAAAAGTAAGTACCAGCCGCAACTGGGCAGTATGGGTGCATGAATACATAAAAGATTTTCCGGGATGCGAAGATGTATTGCGTTATGTACTTTGTGCCAATGCACCGGAAACAAAGGATAATGATTTTACATGGAAAGATTTTCAGGACAGGAATAACAGCGAGCTGGTAAGCATCTTTGGTAATTTTGTAAACAGGACATGGGTGTTGATGCATAAATTATGCGGCGGCAAAGTGCCTAAACTGCATGATGATATTTTAGATGAGAAGGATAGAACATTAATTGAGGACATCCGCAAGGCGAAAGAAAAAGTTGAAAATCTTTTAGAAGAATATAAATTCCGTGATGCATTATTTGAAGTGATTGACCTGAGCCGTAAAGGAAACAAATACATGCAGGAAAAAGAACCCTGGATTGTGGCGAAGCAGTTAGCCGAAACCCCTGCTGCACAAAAATCAATTGATAATTGCCTGCACTTTTGTTTGCAATTGACGGCAAACCTTACCATTCTTATTAATCCTTTTTTACCAACTGTGGCAGGTAAAATGCTTGGTATGATGAAAGTGGTTGATAAAATGCTGGATTGGGAAAATGCCGGAAAGATAAAATTGCTGAGTGTGGGCTATTCATTAAGAGAGCCGCAATTATTGTTCAGGAAAATTGAAGATGAAGAAATAGTGGCACAGGTAGAAAAATTAAAAGCAGGATTAGTAAAACAAACTTCAGGAACAGTTCAAAAAGCGGCAGATAAACTATTGAAATCTATGGAAGAAAATAAAAAAATAGAAACTTCAAATAACTCCCCTTTAGGGGATGGGGGCAAATCAGAAATAGTGTATGACGACTTTGCAAAGATTGATTTGAAAGTAGGAACAATTGTAGCCGCAGAAAAAGTAGAGAAAGCAGATAAGTTATTACAACTGCAGGTTGATCTGGGTTTTGAAACAAGAACTATTGTTAGCGGTATTGCATTGCATTTTCAGCCGCAAGATATTGTTGGAAAACAGGTTGTGGTGGTTGCTAATTTAGCACCAAGAAAAATGAGGGGTATTGAAAGTAATGGAATGATATTAATGGCAGAAGACAATGCCGGGAAACTGCATTTTGTAAAACCTGAAGCGGTTATAAATGCGGGTGCTGGCGTTAGCTGATAATAGACTACAGGATATATGGAATAGTAATATTTAAAGTACAGCCATTATCAGGGAAAGTATTGATCTCTACTTTACCGTTATAGGCATCTATCCTGTTAAAGATGTTGATAAAACCAATGCCGCTGGCTTTTTGTTTTTCTTTATCAAAGCCAATTCCGTTATCACTTATTATAAGGCTGCACTGATTATTTTTTTCTGATAATGATATAGTTGCCGCAGAGGCTCTTGAATATTTAATAATATTATTACTCTGCTCCTGTATAATTCTGAAAACCACCAGTTGTTGCTCCTGTGTTAACTTATCAATTGTGGATTCATCAATATTCAGATTAACATCTATTTCGTTAAACTGCTTCATGTTTCTGCATACATCTGTAATACTTTGCGTAAGCCCTACAGTTTTTACAATTGATGAGTTAAGTCTTTTTGATAAGGCCCTTATTTCTTCAACCGCCTGCAGTATATATTCCGAAGCATTTTCTAACAGGTCTTTTCCATCATCATTGCTTTTTGCAGCATTTATATGCAGCCTGGCACTCATCAGCAACTGGTTTACATTATCATGCAGCTCTGCACTTATCATACCTCTTTCCTTTTCCTGGGCATCAATGGTGGCCTGGTTAATAAGCTTTTGTTTTTGTACCTGCTCATTCAGCAATTGCTGCTCCAGTTTTTTACGATCTGTAATATCTTGTATAGAACCAATGAGCCGTACCGGTTTTTTATTTTCATATACTGCAAAGCCTTTGTCTAAAATATACCGGTAAGTACCATCGGCATACAAAAACCGGTATTCATCTTTCCAGTTTTTTTTGTTAGCTTTTAAAGCATTTTCTACATTTTGCCTTATCATCTCTTTATCATCAGGATGAATCTTATCTAACCACCAGTTTAAATTTTCTTTTACCTGCTCTTTGTCATACCCTGAAATTTTATAAAAAGCATCACTGCGGTAAATCTCATTTGTTTTCAAATCAAAATCCCATATCGCCTCCGAAGTGGCATTAATTACATAAGCATACCGGTCATGCATTTTTTCTATTTCCTTACGGGCAGTTATGTCCACTGCCTGACCACCAATAAAACGTTTGCCATCGGCAGTTGTAAACACAAAAGTGTTTGAAACAAAGTGTATAACGCTGCCATCACTTTTTGTCAGTGAGTGCTCGGTTGCTAATGGCTTATTTTTTTTTAATATTTCTTTATTTCTTGCAATTAATTTTTTGGCCAGCTTTTCAGGAAAAACGGCTGATAAATGCAGTCCGGTAGGGTCACCTTCAAAATTGGTAGAGTCAGTATAGGCTTTATTTGCAAAAACTATAATATCGTTTTCATCATATACCCAGCTTCCGGTTTGGCTATTGGCCATAAACATTTCAAACAGGTTTTTATCTGCATTTGCAGAAAGCAATGGCAGCGAAATATCTCCTGGAGCCTTATAGCTTACAGACAGGTAGGCCTCTTGCTTTTCTGTTTGTTTAATGATTTTTCGACTCATGATACCGGATTAAAAACTCAGTTATAGTTTCTGTTTTAATATGCAATCAGCTGCTATAAAAAATTTGCTTAATTTATTGTTGACTGACATGGAATGATACAAACTCTAAAAAACTTAAACGTAGTTTTTCATTTTTTAGTATGTTAATTATACGCACTATTGCGTTTTTTCCCGCTTTACTGCTATCTTCGAAATAAAATTAGTTGTTTAGCTAACTAATTTGAGGGAATACCTCTAATTTTGTAAATACATAATCAATTGCAGATATGAAAAGAGTAATTAAAAAAGTAGCTGTATTAGGTAGCGGCGTAATGGGTAGCCGTATTGCATGCCATTTTGCAGGTGTGGGGTTAAAAGTGTTGCTATTAGACATTCAACCAAAAGATATCGCCGCAGATGCAAAGCAGGCAGAAAAAAATAAAATAGTTAATGATGCTTTAACTGCAGCCATAAAATCAAATCCATCCCCTGTTTATACAAAAGACGTTGTAAAAAAAATAACCACCGGCAACTTTACCGATAACATGAAAGATATTGCCGATTGCGATTGGGTAATAGAAGTGGTGGTGGAAAGGCTGGATATAAAACAATCGGTTTTTACCGAAGTGGAAAAATACCGTAAACCAGGTACATTAATAACATCCAATACATCCGGCATTCCTATTCACATGATGGCAGAAGGAAGAAGCGATGATTTTAAAAAACATTTCTGCGGCACACATTTTTTTAATCCGCCCCGGTATTTACGCTTGCTGGAAATTATTCCTACTCCGTTTACAGATACTGCTGTGGTTGATTTTTTAATGGACTATGGAAGTTTGCAACTAGGTAAAACAACTGTATTGTGTAAAGACACTCCTGCATTTATTGCCAATAGAATCGGCGTGTTTGGAATGATGGCAATAATGAATGCCATGGAAAAACTACAATTGAATGTAGATGAAATTGATGCATTAACAGGCCCGGTAATTGGACGGCCAAAATCCGCAACATTCCGTACTGCTGATGTTGTTGGTATTGATACCCTGGTAAAAGTAGCCAAGGGTGTTGCTGATAATTGTTCTGCCGATGAAGCCAGGGCAGTATTCAATATTCCGGTATGGTTAAATAAAATGGTGGAGAATAATTGGCTGGGAGATAAAACAGGACAAGGATTTTTTAAAAAAACAAAAGGTGCTGCAGGCGAAAAAGAAATTCTTACATTGAATTTGCAAACACTTGAATATGGTGCCAGGCAAAAACCAAAATTCGCTACGCTTGAAACTGCAAAACCAATAGATGATTTAAAATTAAGATTGAAAGCCTTGTGTGCAGGCACAGATAAAGCAGGTGAATTCTACCGCCAGTTCCACTATAATTTATTTTCTTACATCTCTCATCGTATTCCCGAGATAAGTGACGAGCTCTATCGTGTAGATGATGGTATGATGGCAGGTTTTGGCTGGGAGATTGGTGCCTTTGAAAGCTGGGATACATTAGGCGTTGCAAAAACAGTGGACGCAATGAAAGCCGCCGGCCATAAAGTAGCAATATGGGTAGATGAAATGCTGGCAAGCGGTGCAACATCTTTTTACAAAGTAGAAAATGGCAAACGCTTATGTTATGATGTAGCAAGCAAAACTTATAAAACATTACCTGGTGGCGATGCTTTTATTGTAATGAAGAATTTTGAAAATGAAACCGTTTGGAAAAATTCAGCCTGCAGAACTTACCATTTAGGTGATGATGTATTAGGATTAGAATGGTACACCAAAATGGGCAGTATTGGCGGCGAGGTTTTAGAAGGTATTCAAAGATCAATTACACTGGCAGAAGAAAAGTATAAAGGATTGGTTATTGCAAACGATGGCGCCAACTTTAGTGCCGGTGCAAATGTGGGCATGATTTTTATGCTGGCTATTGAACAGGATTATGATGAGATCGATATGGCTATACGGATGTTTCAGAACACAATTATGAGAGTGCGTTATTCATCAATACCGGTTGTAGTGGCACCGCATGGCTTGGCCTTGGGCGGCGCCTGCGAAATGAGTTTGCATGCCGATAAAGTGATTGCAGCTGCAGAAACTTATACCGGTTTGGTGGAAGTAGGCATCGGTGTAATTCCCGGTGGTGCAGGCACCAAGGAATTTGTATTACGTGCCGCAGATGAAATGCATGATGGGGAAGTAGATACACTGACATTGCAAAACCGTTTCTTAACCATTGCAACTGCAAAAGTAGCCACCTCGGCACAGGAAGCATACGAGTTAGGTATTTACAGAAAGGGAAGGGACTTGGTAAGCTTAAATCCGGGCAGGCGCATTGCAGAAGGAAAACAGGCTGTTATTGATTTGTATAATGACGGTTATGTAATGCCGGTACAACGCAACGATATCAGGGTGCTGGGCCGCAGTGCATTAGGGGCAATGCATGCAGGTATAAATGGTATGTGGCGTGGTAAATATGCCACCGATCATGATGTTACTGTGGCTAAAAAATTAGCTTACGTAATGTGCGGTGGCGACTTAAGTGAACCGCAATTGGTAAGCGAAGACTATTTATTGAACCTGGAAAGGGAAGCATTCCTTTCTTTATGTGGAGAGAAAAAGACACTGGAAAGAATACAGAGTGTGTTGAAAAGCGGTAAACCCTTGAGGAATTAATT
>JAYVJU010000160.1:0-2686 GCA_043769035.1 Ferruginibacter sp. | reverse complement strand
GGAAGAATCCAGTGCCTGGAAATTTTTAGTAGGATTAGAAAAAAGGAATGGATCACCCTGCCGCAGGAATTTATAATCGACCAGGCGTAAACCTTTTTTAGTTAAAAAACTACCGCTGATAAAAGTATAATTGGCTTCGCCTGCCAAACCCATTTTTAGCTTCTGGCTGATGCCATACTCCAGGTAATCAAAATCAATATCGCTGTTTAAAAAACCTTTTACCCCTTTGCGCCAGGTTACAGAAAATGTGGGCCAGTTGCTGCCCAGTATAATTTTTTCTTTAGGCTCACGGATATATTTTTGCCTTGGCGTAAAATCCAATCCAACCGTATTATAAAATGCATTGTATGCAGGAAAATACACTGCCTGGTTATTGGTTAATGCATTGCCAAATAAGGAATCTATTTTATCGTTGGTTTTATAATCTGCCACACTTTTTCGTCCGGTTAATTCTAATCGGTTTCTTAAAACCAGGCCATTCAGCAATTCCACCGAATGGCTTAGTTCAACCCCATCTTTTAAATATACATTGCTTCGTTTTATTTGATTAATCCAGGCATCACCTTCAAATATCTGTCCAAAACTGCGGCCAACAGATACATAATAAGTACCTCTGCTAAAAGGATTGTACAGTTTTGAAAACCCAATATTGCCCTGCAGGTCTTTATTTCTTAGTCCATAACTAAGCTCCGTACGAAGGGTAATATTTTTCCTGCTTTTATATCTTTTACTCAAATAAAAATCATTAGCAATACGGGCACCGCCAAAATTCAATGGTTGATAAAAATCAGGAATAGTGGCGAAGGCCATAAACCGCTCTTTTCTCCAGTTGTTATTTGTAACACCATCTAAAAATAATTTCTTTAGTGTTATTTTGTTATTGTACCTGTCAACAGAATCCTGGTAAGCTGTTGTAGTGTGTGCCCTTACCACACTGTCTCTGTACTGAATAAAACGAATTTCTTTTTCTGAGAGCGGTTCTTTACGCACCGTATTCCAAAAGCTGCTGTCACGTTCATACGCCTGTTGCGATGTGCTGCTTATTTCTGTTGTAAAATGTTTTTTTGCAAAACTGGTATCAACATTATAATTATTAAATAAAGCAATGGTATTGCCGCTTTGTTTGCTTTTGCCTGCTTTGGTTAAATAGATAAACTGCTGCCGCACGGGCATCCATGCTTTATTATTTACCCATTCATATTTTTGATCCACCGCAAAATAATCGTACTCTACTAAGTGATACTTCGGCATTTCAAAATGTGTTTTTAAAATAACCCATACACTATCCATAATTTCCATTTCGCCGCTTACCAATGCATTGCCCAGTTTGGTAGGCGTAACCCTGATTGTATAAATATTGCGGCCTTTTTCTTTACGGGTATTAATGGTTTTGTATTTGTACGCAACCAATCCGCTATAACTTACCGGCGACAGCATAGGAATTTTTGCCAGTGCCGGCAACTCTACCAGGTTTTTGTAAAAATTAAAATCACCGTCGGTGGTAGTTAAATAAAACAGTCCGTCCCGGCTGCCTCTCACTTTAACGCCGGTTCTTTCCTCTTTAATTTTTCCGGGATAAGTGTAATCCACTTTTAAAAAAACTTCTGCCATATTCATGTTGGCAACAGGATCTTTTGCAACAGCGGTATCTTTTGCTTTCTTCTTTTTAACAAAATCGTTTTCATCGGTTGCTTTTATGTACACATTGCAACTGTAACTGTGCGAAGCATTCAGTACACTTTCTTTATTGCGAATTACATTTCGTACATATTCTTCGGCTTTGTCTTTTTTAATTCCCAGTACTTCCACTGCTCCCATTAGTTTTCCATCATCCTGCTCCAGTATAATATTTTGCTGGTAATGGTTTTTAATAGCCAGCGTAATTACCTGCGTTTTAAAACCCAGCATAGATATTACCAGGTCGTATTTACCCGGTTCCAGTTGTAATTGAAAATTCCCATCTTTATCAGCTGTAGTGCCTGTTTGCAATTCTTTTACCCTTATGGAAGCATACGGGATGGGTTCTAACTTTGTGTTGGTAATTTTTCCTGTAAGCAGATACTCCTGTGCGCCTGATTTTGCTACTGTAAATACTGAAAACAATAAAGTAAGAGAAAGCAGTTTTTGAAGCACAGTAATGATTTATAGTAAAGAGGCACAAGCTATAAAAAAACTGATTTTTTTCCTGATACAGCTTTACAAGAATTTGTTAATTAAGTTTGCAGTATGAAAATCGACATTATATCTGTTGTACCGGATTTATTGCAGGGCCCTTTTGCCCACTCTATTTTAAAAAGAGCAAAGGACAAAGGCCTGCTTGAAGTGAACGTAATTAATTTAAGAGATTATACCACTTATGCAAGGGCACAGGTAGATGATTATGCTTTTGGTGGCGGCGCCGGCATGGTAATGATGATTGAGCCACTTGTAAATGCAATTGAAAGTTTACAGCAGGCAACCATATATGATGAGGTTATTTTTTTAACCCCTGACGGAAAAACACTCAATCAAAAAATGGCAAACAGCTTATCGTTAAAAAATAATTTATTAATGATATGCGGCCATTATAAAGGCATAGATCAACGCTTTAGAGATCACTTCATAACCAGCGAAATTTCTATCGGTGATTATGTATTGAGTGGCGGCGAGCTGGCAGCTGCAGTATTAACTGATGCCATTGGCAGAT
>JAYVJU010000159.1:0-18732 GCA_043769035.1 Ferruginibacter sp. | reverse complement strand
GCAGGGTTCTGCTTCAATAGAAGGGGAGGAAATTGACAGTATGTTTATGATAACAACAGCTGTGACAGGTTTTGTTTTTGTGCTTACTCAAATTTTACTTTTTTGGTTTTCTTATAAGTACCAGGAAAGCGACAATAGAAAAGCCTACTATTTTGCACATAGTACAAAACTGGAATTGATATGGACAACTATTCCGGCAATTGTGTTGTGTGTATTAGTTGTTTTTGGTTTAAGGGCCTGGTTTAAAATTACAGGAGACGCACCAAAAGATGCCCTGGTAGTAGAAGTAACAGGCCACCAGTTTGGCTGGGAGTTTCGTTATCCGGGATCGGACAAGGTTTTAGGAAAGAAGAATTACAGGTTAACCAAAGGCGCTAACAGCCTTGGTGTTGATTTTAATGATCCTGCAAGTATGGATGATATTCATGTTTCGGGAACAATGCATATTCCTGTTGGAGTTCCGGTTAAAATGGTTATTCATGCACAGGATGTTATTCATGATGTTGGCTTACCGCATTTCAGGTTAAAAATGGATGCTGTACCGGGCATCCCAACTACACAATGGTTTACACCAAAATTTACTACAGCTCAAATGAAGGAATCTACAAAGAACCCTGATTTTACATTCGAGATAAGTTGTGACCAGATGTGTGGTAAAGGGCATTTTAGTATGCGTGGAGTGATAATAGTAGAAACAATGGCAGAGTATAGAGCATGGCTGGCAACACAAAAGCCGGAATATTATACCGTATATCCAGAGAGGGCACCAAAGGCGGATACAGCAGCTAAAACCGCAGCAGTTGCAGCGGTGGTTATGGAAAAAAAATAATTAATTGGTTCTTGAAAAAACAATAAGAATATGAGTAGCGTAGCCACATTACACGAAGCAGATGTTCATGGCGCACATGACACACATCACGAACATCACCATCACGAAACGTTTATAACAAAATACGTTTTTAGCCAGGATCATAAAATGATTGCCAAGCAGTTTTTGGTAACAGGTATTATATGGGCTATTATTGGTGGTTTATTTTCTGTAATATTCCGGTTTCAGCTCGGCTACCCCGAAAGTACTTTTCCTTTTCTTGAAGATCTTTTAGGCCATTGGGCAAAGGGCGGAAAATTAGATCCTGAGTTTTATTACGCATTGGTAACCATGCACGGAACCATTCTGGTGTTCTTTGTATTAACAGCAGGCTTAAGCGGAACATTTGCCAACTTTCTTATTCCATTACAGATTGGTGCAAGGGATATGGCGTCGCCAATGCTTAACATGCTCAGCTACTGGTTTTTCTTTTTGGCATCAACAATAATGTTCTCTTCATTATTTGTACAAACCGGCCCTGCAAGTGGTGGCTGGACAGTTTATCCGCCATTAAGTGCTTTAGGTGACGCATCATCGGGTAGTAAAATAGGTATGGACCTTTGGTTGGTGAGTATGGCCATGTTTATTGTAAGTTCATTATTGGGTGGTCTTAACTATATCAGCACTATTTTAAACCTGCGTACAAAAGGTATGAGCATGACAAGGCTGCCATTAACAATATGGGCTTTGTTCTTTACCGCAGTATTAGGGGTATTAAGCTTCCCGGTTTTATTATCAGGTGCTATATTATTATTGTTCGATAGAAATTTAGGCACCAGTTTCTTCTTAAGCGATATTGTTGTAGCAGGAAAAATATTACCCAACGAGGGGGGTAGTGCCATTTTGTTCCAGCATTTATTTTGGTTCCTTGGTCACCCCGAAGTATATATCATCTTGTTACCTGCCATGGGTATGAGTTCGGAAATTATCAGTGTTAACAGCCGTAAACCAATCTTTGGTTATATGGCAATGGTAGGCTCTTTATTTGCAATTGCCATTTTAGCATTTTTGGTTTGGGCGCATCATATGTTTGTAACCGGCCTTAATCCATTCCTGGGTTCTGTGTTTGTATTACTTACCTTATTAATTGCGGTACCATCAGCTATTAAAGTATTTAACTGGTTAACTACTTTATGGCGGGGAAATATCCGCTTTACGCCGGGCATGTTGTTTGCCATTGGTTTTGTAAGTTTATTTATCAGTGGAGGTTTAACAGGTATCTTTTTAGGTAATTCTGCATTAGATCTGCATTTACATGATACTTATTTTGTAATTGCCCACTTCCATATTGTAATGGGCGTGGCATCTTTCTTTGGCATGTTTGCCGGGGTTTATCATTGGTTTCCAAAAATGTTTGGCCGTTATTTAAATAATACCATGGCGTACATTCACTTTTGGGTAACCATTATTGGTGCTTATTTAATTTTCTGGCCAATGCACTACGAAGGTTTGGCCGGTATGCCACGCCGCTATTACGATTTTTCAAGTTGGGAATCATTTAAGCAATTTGGCGGGTTAAATGAGTTTATCAGTTTTATTGCAGGTATTGTGTTTTTGGTGCAGCTGTTATTTGTATTCAATTTCTTTTACAGTATGTTTAAAGGAAGAAAAGTTACTAATCCAAATCCATGGGGTTCAAATACACTGGAGTGGACAACACCAATTAATCCTGGTCACGGTAACTGGCCTGGCGAAATACCTGAGGTATATCGTGGTGCTTATGACTATGCAAAAGATGGTAAAGAATTTACCCCACAGAATGTACCTGTAGGAGATGATGAAACAACACATCATTAATCTTCAGTTTCCCCAAGGGAAATAAGAGAGGTTGATGTGGTTAAGATTTTTGAAATATTAAAATGATTAGAAAGTAAATGTGTTAAACATTTACGCTTAAAATAAAAATGCCAGAAGATACCAGCATAAACAAATCAACATCGTTTGGTTTGGCAAGTAAAGTGAAAGATTATTTTCAGTTAATCAAATTCACTTTAAGTTTTATGGTGGTGTTCAGTACGGTGGTTAGCTTTTTAATTGCACCTAACGAACAGTATTATGTTAGGGAAAAATTATTATCAGTTCTTTTACTTTTTGTTGCAGGAATGTTGATAACAGGGTCGGCCAATGCCATTAACCAAATTCTTGAAAAAACATCCGACGGTTTAATGATGCGTACAGCCAAAAGGCCGGTAGCAAGTGGTAGAATGAGCGTAAATGAAGCAGGTATATTTGCTTTTATTACTGGTGCAGCAGGTGTGTTTATGATGTGGAAATTTTTTAACACCGAGAGTGCATTGATTAGTTTATTCAGCCTTTTTTTATATGGCTTTATTTACACACCACTCAAAAAAATTAATTCTATTTCTGTATTGGTAGGTGCTATACCGGGTGCATTACCCTGTTTAATTGGTTGGGTTGCTGCGTATGGTAATGAATCAATCAGTTGGACAGGAGCCTGGGTTTTATTTGGAATTCAGTTTTTATGGCAGTTTCCGCATTTTTGGGCAATTGCATGGTTGGCACATAAAGATTATACCACAGCAGGGTTTAAATTATTGCCAGCCGATAAAGGGCCTACCAGATTTACAGCAGTGCAAAGTGTAATTTACAGTGCGTTGATGGTGCCGGTTGGGTTTTTACCTTACTCTACAGGTATAAGTGGTTTGGTAAGTATGTGGATATTGCTGGCTTGTAATCTTTGGATGGTATATGTAAGTATGCTGCTGTTGATAAAAATGGATGCAAAAAGTGCAAGAAGAGTAATGTTCAGTTCTTATTTTTATTTAATGATTGTGTTGTTGGCAATTTTTGCCAACAGGATTTAATAATAATAAAAAAAATCCCCTTCAGGGGTTCAGGGGTATGAGTATAGGGGTAATGGAACAACGAAAAAAAATTCATCCGCATAAGTTTACTTTGTGGATTGGTATCGGCAGTATTTTGATGATGTTTGCAGGGCTAACCAGTGCATACATTGTAAAACGCAACCAGGCAAACTGGCTTACGTTTGAAATACCAATGTCGTTTTGGTACAGTACCGCAGTAATGGTGTTAAGCAGTATAACATTATTTTTGGCGGGTCGCTCTTTTAAGCAAAGAGAAATGGCAAAGTACCGCAGCCTGGTAGCGGCAACTTTAATTTTAGGAGCTCTTTTTATACTATTGCAGATAATTGGCTTTAAGCAATTATGGAGTATTGGAATAACATTACAAGCTAATGTTGCTTTTTCTTTTTTATACGCTATAGTTGGATTACATGCAGTACACGTTGTTGGAGGAATAATTGCTTTGCTGGTACTCTTTGTAAAAGCCTTTAATACAAGCAAAAGGAATTATAGTGCCGTGCCGGTAGAAGTTACAAGTACCTACTGGCATTTTGTAGATATACTTTGGGTGTATCTTTTGTTTTTTTTAGTGATGATTAAATAAAGAATTGATATAACAGGAGACAGTTAAAAGTTAATGTTTTTAAATTTAGTTTTTAATATTTAGAATTTAAACAGATATGTCAACAACAGCAGTAGCAACAAATACCAAATGGTGGAATGGCGGACGAAGCCCGTTTAATGCAAGCTATGGTAAAGTGATGATGTGGTATTTTTTAATGAGCGATGCATTTACTTTCGGCGCATTTTTGATCAGTTACGGAACTATCCGGTTTAGTGTAAACGACTGGGCCGATCCCAACCATGTATTTAATTCATTTCCTCTTGCAGGGCATGCAAATCTGCCATTGGCATTTGTAAGTTTAATGACGTTTATTCTCATCTTCAGTTCTGTTACAATGGTATTGGCAGTACATGAGGGGCATAATATGAACAGAAAAGGCGTGGAGAAATACATGATACTTACCATTATTGGTGGCGCAGCATTTTTAGGTTGCCAGGCATGGGAATGGACGCATTTATTAACCGGTGAACACATAGCTTTATTAAGTGACGGAACACTTTCTGTGTTACCAACAACAGTAAAATCAAACCCGTGGGGTGCCGAAGTGCCGCATGATGCAATTGCGGCAGCATTGCAGACTACACCACACGATCAGCTGGCAGCTATTGCATCAACATTGCACCATGCAACAGAATCTGGCGCACATCATAGTGTAGCTTCAATGACAAACGCAGAATTAATTAATACTATACAGGCAGCAAATATCGAAGTATCTCATGTAGGCCGGCCGGCATTTGGAAGTTACTTTTTTGGCATAACAGGCTTCCACGGTTTTCACGTATTTAGCGGTGTTGTAATCAATATAGTAATGTATGCCAAAACAAAGCTTGGCCATTTTGACCAGCGTGGCCATTACGAAATGATAGAGAAAGCAGGGCTATACTGGCACTTTGTAGATTTAGTTTGGGTATTTGTATTCCTTTGCTTCTATCTAATGTAATAACCATCGTACCATTGTTATTTTAAAAATTATTAAAACTATGTCAGAACATACCACATCACCGGAAATCACTTTTCATCCCGAACATTCTGGAGGAACAAAAAGAATATGGAGAACCTTTTGGTTACTATCAGTTATTACAATAATTGAACTTGCAATTGGATTGATCATCTATAACATGAATAAGGGAGGAAACCCAAATCCTACTTATGTATTAATGTTTAAAGGCATGGTGTGTATTTTAACGCTTGCCAAAGCTTACTACATCGTTTCTATTTTTATGCACTTAGGCGATGAAATAAGAAATATGATAATGACCATTGTTGTGCCTTTATGTTTATTCATCTGGTTCATCATTGCATTTTTGTGGGATGGTAACAGTTGGAAAAATTTAAGGAATACGGATGCCGGCAGCCGTAAAGCACCAACAGAACAGGTAGCAAAACCTGCAGCAATAGAAAAAGGAGCCAAGGATTAATACAACAATTTTCAGGGAATAAAATTTATTCAAGAAGTCAGGTTTTTAGCCTGACTTCTTTTTTTATATTAACATTAGATGTTTAATGCTGTAAATTTGCATGCTATTTTAAATGCAACAGTGGAATGAATAAAAAAGCAATACTTTCTTTAATGCTGGCAATACTAATGCCGCTGGCAGGATATTTTTTAGTTAAGCATTATAGTAAAGATGCAGTACACATGCCGGGGAAATATTTTATACCTGATAGTGTTGTTGTAAGAGAAAGAAATGGAAAAAATGTTACAGATACCATCTGGCATAAAGTAAAAAACATCAGCTTTACCAACCAGTTAGGTAAAAGGGTTAGTCTTGATGATTTGCATGGAAAGATAATAGTGCTCGATTTCTTTTTTACACGCTGTCCTTCAATTTGCCCGGGCCTTGCAAAAAGTATGAAACGCCTGCAGGATTCTTTTGTAAAAAATGACAGCATTGTACAGTTTATTTCTATAAGCATTGATCCCGAACATGATTCAGTACCACAGTTGCGAAAATTTGCAGACAGGTATAATATTAACCACGATACCTGGTGGGTGGTAACTGGTGATAAAAAAGAAATCTATGATTTTGCATTAAACGAAGTAAGGGCAAATATTGCTGATCCGGGAGTTGATACTGCATTCATTCACACAGAAGATTTCTTTTTATTAGACAGCAACAGAATTGTAAGAGGGTATTATAATGGTTTTGATACAACAGAACAGGCAAAATTGGTAAGAGACATTCCCCTGCTGATGCTGGAAAGAGATAAAACCTCACCATCTGTATTGCGTGACTTTATTCCCATATTACCCATAATATTTATTGCCATAGGAATTGTATTGGTGGTAATATTATTATTAAACAGAAATAAAAAAGATTAAAACCTTTATATGCTGCAACCTTCACTGCAAAAGAATGATAAAAAAGCAAAGCTGTTAATTTACACCGTTTCAATAATTGTATTTGCTGCTGTTACAATACTGGGTAAATACAATCTTGCCGGAAAAGTTGAACTACCTTTTAACGAACATATTTTTGCAACTGTAAATGCTGTAATCAATGCCGGGGTTGCTTTGCTGTTGATAGCAGGATTATTAACTGTAAAAAATAGAAATTACCAGTTACATAAAAAAATTATGTTGCTGGCAATGGCATTATCTGTACTGTTTTTACTATCGTACATATGCCATCATTTATTTGCCGGCGAAACTGCCTTTGGCGAAACAGATGGTATAAAAGGTTTGAGCGATGCAGAACTTACCGCAGCAGGCAGTATGCGTACCTTGTATTTAATAATTTTAATTACACATATTCCGTTGGCGGGCTTGGTATTGCCTTTTATATTATTTGCTGCCTACCGTGCATTAATTGGCGAGTATGAAAAACATAAAAAACTGGTGAGATTTATCTGGCCATTATGGTTTTATGTTGCTGTTACGGGAGTTATTGTTTATTTAATGATCAGCCCTTATTATAAATAAAACAACTTATGAATTCCAGCAACGGGTTTAAAGCATTAAATATTCTGCATAAAACATTATTGGCGGGGCAAATTATTTTTATGGCTGTAGTTGTTGTAGCTGCATATAGCAAAATGCAATTACCTGCGGTGTCAGAAGAGATGGGCAGAATATTCCAGGTAATAGTACTGCTTTTTGCAGCAGCCGGTTTTTTTGCGGGGTCAGCTTTATTTAAAAAACAAATACTCAAAATAAGAGAAATGCAAACTGCAACTGTAAAAGAAAAGTTTGCAGTTTACCGTTCGGCCTGCATACTGCAATGGGCTTTACTCGAAGGCCCCTGTCTTTTCAGCATCATTTGTTTTTTTCTTACAGGCAATTATGCATTTATAGCTCTGGCAGCCGTTTTAATATTATTATTTACAATGCTTGGTCCTGTGAAACTGAAAATTGCTTTGCAATTAGGAATAAGTGAAGAAGAGTTGGCAGATTTATAAATGCAGATGGTATTAAATGCTATTTTATTTAATACAATAAGAGAATTTTAAAACTAGCGTCATTAAATTACATTTTTTATGCGAATGAAAAAATGTTTGTTATTGTTTACTTTTTACTTTGCCTATGCTTTTTCATTTGGACAAACTATTCCTCAGTGGAAAATTGATGAAGTAGTAAACTACTACTCTAAAAACAATGATACTACTTATGTGGTAAATTTTTTTACTACTTTTTACAAACCTAGTATAGAAGAGATTCCAGTTATAAAATGCGTAGTAAACACATTTAAACAATTTAAAGTAAAACTGTTGTTTGTAAGTTTAGACACAAAGAAGATTTATGAAAAAGGGCTTAAAGCATTTTCAACAAAATATAAACTAAATAAAGAACTGGTATGGATTAATGAAGCGAATGCCGGTTTCATTTACTCTAAAATTGATACCAATTGGAAAGGAGTAAGTCATGGAACGGTAATAGTTAATTTTAAAAATGAGCAAAAACATTTTTATAAAGAAAACTTCACTGAGGCAAGTTTCGCAAGAGCTATCGAGAAAGCAGCAGCTCCATTTTATTATACTGACAGAGGTTCTTGGAGTTTTGATAAATCTTTAAACGCCTTTTTTATTGCACCACTTGTAAATGCAGAGGTCATTAATCCAGGTCCGGTATTAGGCAATTACCCAGATTTTACTCACTATTTGTTTACTTCAACGAATGCAGTTGTTTATAGCCTAACACTAGGAAGAGTAAAAGCAGTATATAATGTTTCTAATGGTTCAATGTCACTTGATATAATTAAAGACAGCATAACCTATAAGTATATTAATCTCAAGAAAGTGTTTGTAAAATCATGTGATACAATTTATGCTGGTCAAATTATTGCAGAAGCAAAAAAGGGGTTTCGTTATGGAGATACTTTATACGAAAAAGAAAAATACTCTCTGAATGTTAATATACACTCTCTAAAAAATGAGTATATAGAAATACCGCTACATTTCTTTTTAAAGAGAAAAATGGATAAGTAATACCATTTACAAAGTGGGAGTATAAAAAGTTTAATTTGTGACTTGTTCAAATAAATCAGCAAATAATTATAGTGGCATAACCGGCTCAACAATAATTTTCATCGGGTTTGAATAAGTTATCAATACTTTAATGGTATCGCCAACCTTTACATCTTTTAAATGTTGAGCATCATTATTTTTTGCTACCGTAAGCTTTGCCTGTATTTTATCACCAATAATATTGAGATAAATGCCATGCGGCGTAACCTTAGCTACTTCCGCTTCTATCGGTGTTTTTGCTTTATTGTATTTTACCGCAGTATAAAATTCTGGGATATACTTGTTGTTGAATAATTTGGCGCTAAGCTTTTCTTTTTTATCGAGATTTTCTAAAGAAAAAGTTACAGCTTCATTTAACTCCTGCTCAGTTGGTTTTATTTGCCAGGGCGAAAGCGGAAGCGGAAAAAAAAGATAACTATCAATTTCTTTTACAAAATATTTGTCATCGGCGGTTTTTAAATAACCGATAAAACTGTTCTCTGTTTTAGCTTTATTTACAATAACATCCAATGCTGTATTGTAACGAAACAAAATACCGGAGGCCACCATTTTATCTCCACGTCCTGATAAACCGGCAACAAAACTCACCACATCGCCAATTTGAAAAAAGTGCTTTTCTTTTGGATCAATATTTCCATTTATGGTTTTCTTTTTTGCGTTTGCTTCATACTCTATCATCACGTATTTTTTTTCGTGATTAACAAAAGAAACCTTTCCCTGTATAATTGTATTGCTCATCTTATAAACTTAATTCGGTTATCGGATCCCAAAAACGTTTTTTAAAATCTACCACTGTATCATTTTTTACAGGCACACCATCTTTTTTTAACAACTCTTCCATTAATGTTGGTGTGGCAAAATGATGCTTTCCTGTTAACATGCCGTTTCTGTTAACCACACGTTGTGCAGGTACTCTTGGCTTTGCAGTTCCGGCAGCATTCATTGCCCAGCCAACCATACGGGCCGAAAGTTTAGTGCCTAAATATGCTGCAACAGCACCGTAGGATGTCACTTTTCCTTTGGGTACTTGCCTTACCACCTCATATACATCCTGAAAGAAGCTGTACTCTTTAACAACACTTCTGGGTTGTTCTTCAGCAGCCTTTTTTTTTATTTTTTTAACCGGAGATTTAGTTGGTTTCTTTACCATCAGGCACTAAAGATAGTAATTCGGTGCGTTTTGGCTCACTAACATTTTCGTAATCGTAAGGGCAATGCCTGCAACCATTGCCACAGCAAAACCCTTTTTGCAAATGGTATTTTTGGGTAAGAACAATGTAACCTTGTTCATTGTAGTAATAATCTTCTCCTTCAACCAGGTTATTCATTTTTCAATTCCTCCTGTAATTGGTCATCAATATTTTTTATAACTGCAGGCAAAGTAAATTTAAGATAATGTATTTTGTTACTTTGGGCAATGTCTAAACTTTCGTAATGAGTCTTAATTTTCAATTCTTCTTTTATATAGGGTTGCTTATAAACATCACTGCAATCTTCAACAATGGTTAATCCATAAAGTTCAATTACTTTTTTGGTAAAATGATACAGATCCGGAGAATCTGTTTTCAAATGTATTATGCCTGAAGATTTTAATACCTGCTGATATAAGCGCAAAAAACGGGGGTGTGTTAATCTTCTTTTTGCTTTTGAAACCCGTAACTGCGGATCGGGGAAGGTAATCCATATTTCATCTACCTCACCAGCGATAAAATAATCGGTAAGCATTTCAATCTGTGTACGTAAAAAAGCAGCATTGGTGATCTTTTCTTCAAGGCATTTTTTTGCCCCGATGTACATCCTGTTGCCCTTTACATCCACACCAATACAATTCTGTTGTGGAAATAATCTGGCCATGCCAACGGTATATTCTCCCCTGCCACAAGCCAGTTCTAAAATAACTGGGTTTGTATTTTTAAAAAAACCGCTCCATTTACCCTGCATTTCTTTTGGATACTCCAATACATTGGTAAATGTCTTTAAATCGGCAAAGCGTTGTAGTTTTTTTTGTGCCATGGGCGGCAAAGGTAATTAAACGGCTATTGATTTAGCTGCGTTAAATCTTAAGCTGAAAACCTGCCCCAACAATAGATTTTAATTGTAATGCCGGCATGTTTTTGTCTTCCCCAAATATCCTGGTATCATCATCATAAATAACATCAAAACTCCAGTTAAAAGAAAGCAGTTTAAAAACTTTTACGGCTAAAATATTTGTCATATAAACATCAATATTCCAGGGATTTTTTTTGTAATTGGAAAACAAGTCTAATCTTGATTTATAGGTTAGGTTTTTAGCCAATTCTTTTTGATAGTTTACTGTTGCAAATGCGCCAAGTTGATTAATAATACTTTTACCGGTATCTACACCATATGCCGCTTTTGATGACAGGCTGTCGTTTAGTACAATTACCCAGCGTGAGGTAAGTGGCGATAAAAAAAGTGACAGCTCTTTTTGGGGTTTATAATCTACCCCAAAGCTGGTAAGTATATACCCGGGTGATAAAAAGCCGGAAGCATACACCTTTTCTGTTTTGGCAGAGTAAGAATACCCATTAAAAAATTGTGTTCTGAAATTAAAAAGTGTACCTACAGTTGTTTTTTTATTTACGGAATAGTTTTGTTTGGAAACCAGGTCTATCCTGTCATCGTTTTTTCTGGAACCAAGGGTAGTGGTTTTTAAAAACCCAAATACCAGGTCGAGTGAATTATCCCAGTTAAAATTATTTTTTTTATAGGTAGCGTACAAGTTAAGTGTGGTATTGATGTTAATCGAAAAATCATCACCGCCTGCAGCCCAGTTACTTAAACTGCCCTGCCCAAGGTTTAAGCGGTATAAACCACCCTTTTTCCATTGTTTTTTTGAAGTGTCGGGCACAGGAACTTTTGCAGTAACACTGCCTGATTCTAACTGAAGTGTTCTTATTATTTTATCCTGAGCTGTAATACAAAGTGGCAAAATAAAAACACCAAGCATCAACATTACTTTCATGTAAAAAGGTTGTTAGGTTTAAGGAAGTGCAAAGAAAACAATGTTTATGCAAAAGTTTTGCAAAACTATACTGCGATGATGGTAAGAGAGAAAAAATAAAGTTAAAATGAAGGGTAAGGTATGTGGTATAAAAATAAAAAAGCCGTCGTTTTTTACGAAGGCTTTTAAGCTGCTGTAGGGGGAGGGATCGAATCCCGAAAGCATTCGGGACAGTTAGCTGAAGTACTCCCGCTATGGCGGGACGGTGGTCGACCCCGGTCGCTCAGGTATTGCTACCCTTACGGCTCTATGCTTCGTTTATCCTGTTATCCTCACCCTCGAGACAAGAGGGTCGCTGTCATTAAAGAGGATTACTCCAAAATAAAAAAGCCTCCGTTTTTTTACGAAGGCTTTCAAATGAGCTGTGCTGTAGGGGGAGGGATCGAACCTCCACGAGGCAGTTAGCTGAAGTACAAAGTTCGGTGGTCGACCCCGGTCGCTTAGGTATTGCTACCCTTGCGGCTCTATGCTTCGTTTATCCTGTTATCCTCACCCTCGAGACAAGAGGGCATGTCTGCCAAAAATTTCATCACCCCACAGTGTATGATTAAGAACTTGATAGTGCAAATCTATATAAATAAGCGATACGTTAAAAATATTTTATAAAAAATTTGGAAAATATAGAAATAATTCAAATATTTGTGTATTATTTTGAATACTCACTAAAATAAAAATACGAAATGGCTGCTAAATTGAATCTCGACAAATTAGATCTTCAGATTATTCACGAAATGATGGAGACTGCTGAAATATCCTACGCCGATCTTGGAAAAAAATTATTTGTGAGCGGCGGCACCATTCATGTTCGTATCAAAAAGCTACAGGAGTTCGGTATCGTCAAAGGTACAAGATTGAATGTAGATCTGCGACAATTAGGCTATGATATTACCGCTTTTGTAGGAATTTATTTAGAAAAGAGTTCTTTATACGATAGCGTTGCGCAGGATTTAATGAAGATACCTGAAATAGTGCGCCTGAATTATATAACGGGCAATTACAGCATGTTTATTGAAATCGTATGTAAAGACATCAACCAGCTTCGCAATGTTTTGCATGATGAATTACAAAAGATAAAAGGGATAGAGCGTACAGAAACATTTATTTCTCTGGAAGAAGGATTTACCAGGAATGTGCAGGTGGCACCGGCATTATAATTTATAAATATGCGGATTCGGTTCTTTTATATTCCATTTCTTTTATTTCTTTTTTTTATTCCGGCTGCAGCACAAACCATATTTACCGATGTATTGGTAATTGGCGGAGGTACAGGTGGTGTAGCCGCTGGTATACAAAGTGCCAGGCAAAAAGCAAAAACTATTATTGCCGAACCCACGCCATGGTTGGGTGGAATGTTAACTGCCGCAGGCGTTAGCTGTACTGATGGCAACCACAATTTACCAAGCGGATTGTGGGAAGAATTCCGCCAGCAATTATACAAACATTATAATACAAAAAATTTAGCCACTGGCTGGGTTAGCAATACTCTGTTTGAACCACATGTAGGAGATAGTATTTTTAAAGCAATGTGTTATAAAGAAAACAAGTATTTAACACCGATGTTTGGCTTGCAATTACAAAGTATTATAAAAGAAAAGAACAAAATTACAGGCGCTGTATTTATTAACAGCGATAAAAAAAAGATTATTATTAAAAGTAAAATTTGTGTTGATGCAACAGAGCCAGGCGATGTAATTGCAATGAGTGGTACAGCCTATGACACAGGAATGGAGGACCCTGTTTATTCAAAAGAACTTATTGCTCCTGGTAAAAACAATATTATTCAGGATTTAACATGGGTTGCTATTTTAAAAGATCATGGTAAAGGCGTAGATAAAACTATACCAAGACCCCCTGGCTATGATTCTACAATATTTTTTAAAAGCTGCATTTCTGCATTTAATAATGATTCTGTTGCCTCACCATGGACGGCACAAAAAATGCTGAACTACGGTAAAATTAAGAATAATAAATACATGATTAACTGGCCTGCCGCAGGCAATGATTACTACCTGAATGTGATTGAAGATAACCCGGATGAACGAGCAAAAAAATACCAGGCTGCAAAAAACCATACCCTTCAGTTTATTTATTTTATACAAAAAGATTTAGGGTATAAAAATTTAGGATTGGCAGATGATGAATTTCCTACAGTAGATAAACTGGCACTGATACCTTATAACAGGGAAAGCAGACGAATGAAAGGGTTGGTGCGTTTAAATAATAATCATTTGGTAAAACCTTTTGAACAACCCGAAGCTTTGTACCGAACCGGTATTTCGGTTGGAGATTATCCTATTGACCACCATCACCATAAAAATGAAGCCGCCCCCAAAATAAAATTTACGTTTGTTAATTCTTACAATATTCCACTTGGTTCATTAATCCCCGGAAAAACAGAAGGGCTGATTGCTGCTGAAAAAAATATCAGCGTAAGTAATATTGTAAACGGCACAACAAGATTACAACCAGTTGTATTGTTAACGGGACAAGCGGCTGGTGCATTGGCTGCTTATTGTGTGCAAAAAAATAGTCAACCCGGCAAAGCAAATATTAGAGAAGTGCAGCAAATTTTATTAGATGCCCAATGTTTTATAATGCCTTATGTAGATGTGCAACCGGATGATGTTTACTGGGAGCCGATTCAAAAAACAGGTGCTACGGGTATTTTAAAAGGTGTTGGCAAAAATGAAGGGTGGACTAATAAAACTTATTTTTTTCCAGATAGTCTTGCTTTATTTGATGAGTTTAGAAAAGGATTGAATAATTTGGGGATTAATTTTAAAGATGAGAGAAAGAAAAAAATACCCGGGCTTACATGGGATGATATACAGCATGCGTGGGCTTATTTAACAGTAAGAAAAAAAATTTCCTGGAGTACAAAAACTATGGCTACAGAAATGAACTGGAATTTAGAAAAGTATAAATTTAAAAATATTGGCACCGATAAACCATTAACCAGAAAAGTAGCTGCAGTTTTAATTGATTATTTTTTAGAGCAATTTGAAAATAATAAAATAAATGTTAACGGCTTGCCTATCTCGAAATAACCCTATTGTTTCTTTTAATTTTTAACATCTACAGCATCCCTCAACCCATTACCCAATAAATTAAATGCCAACACCAGCAGCATAATGGCAAAACCCGGGATTAATGCCAGCATAGGGTTGTGTGTAATAATAAAATTGTAATTCTCTTTTATCATTAAGCCCCAGCTGGGTTGTGGTGGTTGCACACCAATGCCTAAAAAACTTAAGCCGGCTTCCACAATAATTGCGGTAGCAAAATTACTTGCGGCAATAACTAATATGGGGCCAAGAATATTGGGTAAAATATGTTTTACAATAATTCTGAAATTACTAAAGCCCAATGCTTTTGCTGCCTGTATAAACTCCAGTTCTTTTACTGCCATTACCTGCCCACGTACCAGCCGGGCCACACTCACCCACATGGTTAGCCCAACTGCAATAAATATTTGCCAAAAACCTTTGCCCATTGCCATGGTAATGGCAAAAACCAATAATAATGTTGGAATGCTCCAGGTTACATTTACCAGCCACATTACCACTTCATCAACCCAGCCTTTAAAGTAACCTGCCAAGGCACCTAAAATAATACCAAGTGTTAAGGATATCAATACAGCAATTAATCCGACCGCCAAACTAACTCTTGTACCAATAATTAACCGGCTTAAAATATCTCTGCCGAATTTATCTGTACCCAGCCAGTATTTTTTTGTGATGATATTTTGTGCAATAAAGTTTTCAGGATGATTTAAAGTAAGCTCATTGATAGAATAGTATTGAACTACAGAAGTGTCTTCATCAATAAATTTATTTATTACCAAAGAATCATTGTAGATTATATATTTTGTAATAGGTAAATAGCGGTAATTAGTTTTTTTGCCCTGTAGTAAAATAGTTAACAAATTTTCGTAGCTGCTGTTTTTAAAGTCCGGAATTTTTAAAAATTGTTGACTATACCCCGGCTTTTTTGCCTGTATTTCCACCGTTTGTAAATCGGCGTTTGGTGAACCGTCCGGTGCAATTATATAACCCAGTATTGAAACCACCACAGCAATAAAAATTATCAGCAGCCCAAAAATAGCACCCTTATTTTTTTTAAGGCGTTTCCGGGTTTGTTGCCAAAACGAAAATGATTGCTGCATCATGTAAAATACAAAATCAGTTTAAGATTGTGCTATTGTATTTAATAGCAGAAAGTTATTTCACTTTTCTGTCTTTCCATTTATAAGTGCCAAATTTACCCAACCAACCGGCAATAACAGTATATAAAATATGAAAGGGCTGCATTATGGCAAACAACCATAGTAAACGTTGTTTATTAAAAAATTTTGCAACAGCAAACAGAAAGAATAACTCTATTACTGTTTTAACGATAAGCAGGGAAATCCAAAATTCTAACAAAGAGAAAACTAAAGCAAATGGATAAAGCTCAATGTTGAATTGAATATTTTTAAATATTGTAATTACAGGTAAAATGAAAAGGGAGAGATTAAATAAATAGACTACCAATAACACCGCAAAAATTCTTTTGTCATCATACTTATCTGCTTTGCTTGCCCAGCGGATGCGTTGGTTAAAAAATTCTTTTACTCTTAACACGGGTTGTGTTTGTACAATTACATCTTTAGATTTTAAAAACAAAACTTTATCAGGGCTTTGTTTATATATTTTATGCATCAGTAACAGATCATCCCCACTGGCAATAGTATCAATGCCTGCAAATCCATTAACATCCGTAAATGCTTTTTTTGTATATGCCAGGTTGGCACCATTGCACATGCTGTGTATTTTTTTGTGTACTGAGGCGCCGGTAATTCCCTGCAGCGTCATAAAATCTACCGCCTGGAAAATTTCGATAAACCTGTTACCACAATTAATAGCAACCGGCATCACTATAAATGATGGATTTTTTTCCTGATAAAAAGCTGCAATAGTTTGTAACCAGTTTACGGGCATAATGCAATCTGCATCAGTAGTTACAATTAATTCGCCGGTCGATTGTTGAACAGCAATTTCAATAGCTTTCTTTTTATAAGAATTGATAGCGTTTGCTTCCACAAAATTCCTGAGCGAAATCAGTTTTATATTTTGTGATGTATATGACGAAACAATAGCGGCTGTATTGTCGGATGAAAAATCATCTACAACCAACACTTCAAATAAATGTTCGGGGTAAGATTGATTTAGAATAGCATCCAGGCAGGTTTTAATGTTTGCCTCTTCGTTACGGGCAGGAATAATAACTGAAATACGGGTTTGTGGGCTGTAAGCTGTAGTTTGTATTTTAAAGTCCGGAATGGCCAGCCAGCTTTTCCAATAGAAAAAAATAAGCAGTACGTAAAGGCTAAAAATCAATAGTATAAAGATGAGTAAAACCTGCTGCATATTGGTAAGCCGTATAAGAGTGCGGCACAACGATGCCAGATTGATATTCTCTTGCCCGGCTTACAAAAATAAATTTTAAAATTTCAAATGAATTATTATCTTTGTTTAGTTGCATAAACAACTATATGCCAAACAACCAATTTAAGAAAGGAGAACTTTATAGTTTTATTACCGGAAAGGCCAGCACCGCAATTGGCAGGCGCTTGCAGAAAAACTTTAAGCAGGCTAATCTGGATATAACCATTGAGCAATGGAGTGTGTTGTATCATTTATGGAAACAGGATGGGATGAGTCAACAAGAGTTGTGTGATGCCACGTTCAGGGATAAACCGAGTATTACAAGATTAGTGGATAACCTGGAAAAATTAAAACTGGTAAAAAGGAATGCTTCTAAAGAAGACAGGCGAAAGAACCTGATTGTGCTGACTGATGAAGGCAGGGAACTTGAAGAAAAGTGCATGATTATTGCCAATACAACATTGAACGAGGCGCTGGGGGGTGTAACCAACGGGCAGATTGAAATTGCAAAAGAAGTGTTGCAGATGGTGTATGATAATTTGAAATAAAAGGATGCCCCTCCGCTCCGCCAGTTGGCGGAGAACTTTATCTTAGCGAATGGGCATTACAAAAATTGAAAAGAAACTATAAATAATAATGCTCTGGTTCCCCTTTAGGGGTTAGGGGCTTAAATCAATTTTTATGAATACAACAACTCCAACCACAACATCCCTTAAAGGCGGTGAATGGTTAATTAAAGAAAGTAATGCTTTTGAAACTTTTACTCCTGAAGATTTTAATGAGGAGCAACTGATGGTAAAAGATATGTGCCTTCAGTTTTTAAGTACCGAGGTAATACCGAACATAGCTAAGATTGATAAATTGGAACCAGGCCTAATGCCAACCTTACTTGAAAAAGCCGGTGAACAGGGATTATTGGGGGCTTCTATCCCCGAAGATTTAGGCGGCCTGGGTAAAGATTTTATAACCTCTACCTTGGTTAACGAAGCTTTAGGCGGTGGCTTTTCTTTTAGTGTGGCAGTAGCTGCACACACAGGTATTGGCACTTTACCCATTTTGTATTTTGGTACCGAAGAGCAAAAGAAAAAATACATACCCAAATTAGCCACTGGCGAATGGAAGGGTGCTTACGGTTTAACAGAACCCAATAGCGGTAGCGATGCATTAGGTGCAAAATCAACAGCTACACTTTCTGCCGATGGTAAACATTATATTTTAAACGGGCAAAAATGCTGGATTACCAATGGAGGTTTTGCTGATGTTTATACTGTGTTTGCAAAAATAGATGGTGATAAATTTAGTACGTTTATTATTGAAAAAGGTTTTGAAGGTTTTACACAAGGGCCCGAAGAGCATAAGATGGGTATTAAAGGTTCATCAACAGTGCAATTGTATTTTCAGGATTGTAAAGTACCCGTAGAAAATCTGTTAGGCGAAGTTGGAAAAGGCCACATTATTGCTTTTAATATTTTAAATATTGGCCGTTTAAAATTATGTGC
>JAYVJU010000158.1:0-4636 GCA_043769035.1 Ferruginibacter sp. | reverse complement strand
CAATTGTACAATCTACTGTAAAATTCAGCCCGCCGGTTGGTGCAGGACCCGTGTGGCAACCACTTAAGGCGCAATTATTTTGTAATATAGTTTTTACTGATGAAAAAAGACTGCCGGCAGCTGCCTGTGTAACAGATGCGGTGCCTGTTTTAATACAACCATCAACATCTTTAGCAGCTATAGTATAAGAGTTTACAGCAAGGCCCGTAAAAATATTTGATGCCTGAAAAGCCCCGCTGTTAAGCTGGTAAGTAAAACCTGTGCTGCCGGTTACTGTAATAGTGATGGTGCCGGTGTTGGCACATTTATCCGACGGAGTGGTTGCAGCACTAATGCCCAATGTTTTTCCAATGCAGGCATCTATAATTATTGTAAAGCTTTGACTCTTCAGGCAACCATCAACATCTTTTGCAGTAACAGTATAATTTCCGGCTGCCAATGAAGTAAATATACCAGTAGCCTGAAAGCTGCCGCTGTTAAGTTGATAAGTAAAACCTGTACTACCGCTTGCTGTAGCATTTATTGATCCGTTAAATGCACCTGCCGATGGGCCGGCATTTGTTACCGTGCCGGTTACTGTTATAGTTTTTGCGGTGCAAATATCTGCCACAGTAAAGCTTTGTGTTTTTAAACAACCATCAACATCTTTTGCAGTGATATTATAAGTGCCGATAGCTAAACCTGTAAATGTTCCCGAGGCTTGAAAAGTACCACTGTTGAGTTGATAGGTAAAACCTGTACTGCCACTTGCAGTTGCTGCTATTGATCCGTTAGATAAACCAACAGCAGTGTTTACGACAGTGCCGGTTACAGTTATAGTTTTTGCAGTACAAATATCTGTTACAGTAAAGCTTTGGCTTTTTGTACAGCCATCTGCATCTTTTGCAGTAATGGTATAAGTGCCAATGGCTAAACCGGTAAATGTGCCCGAGGCTTGAAAGGCTCCGGTGTTAAGCTGATAAGTAAAGCCGGTACTGCCGCTTGCAGTTGCTGCTATTGATCCGTTAGAAAAACCGATAGCAGTGTTTACAACAGTGCCGGTTACAGTTATATTTTTTGCAGTACAGATATCTGTTACAGAAAAGCTTTGGCTTTTTGTACAGCCATCTGCATCTTTTGCAGTAATGGTATAAGTGCCGATGGCTAAGCCTGTAAATGTGCCCGAGGCCTGGAAAGCTCCGGTGTTAAGCTGGTAAGTAAAGCCTGTGCTTCCACTTGCAGTTGCTGCTATTGAACCATTTGATAAACCAATACCTGCATTTACAATAGTGGCGGTTATGGTTATATTTTTTATACTGCAGGGATCGGTTACTGTAAAAGTAGCAGCGCCGGTACAACCATCTGCATCTTTTGCAGTAATGGTGTAAGTTCCTGTAGCTAAAGCGGTAAAATTTCCCGAAGCCTGGAATGTGCCGCTGTTAAGCTGATAGGTAAAGCCCGTACTTCCGGCAGCTGTTGCATTTATTGCCCCAATTGACTGGCCTGTTGTGGTATTGGTAACGGCGCCTGTAACAGTGATTGTTTTACTGGCACAGGGATTCGGTGGTGGGGGTGTTACACCTCCGCCTTTATCGCCGCATCCGCTTACAATAAATAAAGCGCTTAATAAAAAAGCACTAAAAAAATAATTGATTTTTTTAAATGTATGCATAAACAGACAGGTAGTTGATAGCCCTTTCAGTAAGGACTGGTGAACAGGTTAAGAAAGATGAGTACTGGTAAATACCAATACTTATCTTTCTGATTTCTTTTATTGAAACGGGGTTTTTATAAAACAGGTTGCTTGATTAAAAAAATATTTTAATTTTTTAATCAGGCGTAAAAAATAAATAACAGGGGATAAAATTTTATACCAATGGTTCCTGCTGGCTCATACAATGAAAACTGCCCAGGCCCCAGATGATCTCTGTAGAGTCTATACCCACAACTTTCCTGTTTGGGAAACAGGTTTGTATAATCTGTAAGGCTTTATCATCTTTAGCGCAATTAAAAACCGGAACAATTACTGCATGGTTGGCTATGTAAAAATTAGCGTAAGATGTTGGCAGCCGTTGCTCATCGTACACCAGTTCATCAGGCATGGGTAACTCAACAATATTTAATTGTTTGCCATTAAGCAAACGCATTTGCTGCAGTTGTTTTAAATTATGTTGCAGTAAATTATAGTTCTCATCATTTTTATTTTCTTCTACTACAGTTAAAACTGTATCCTCATTTACAAAACGAACGGTGTCGTCAATATGTCCATCAGTATCGTCACCCACAATGCCTTCATCTATCCATAATATTTGTTCGGCACCGTAATAGTCACACAAATATTTTTCTATCTGCTGCTGGTTTAAATGTGGATTGCGGTTAGGGTTTAATAAACATGCTGTTGAAGTCATAATGGTTCCTTTACCATTAAATTCTACAGAGCCGCCTTCCATTACTATACCGGGATAATAAACCGGGATGTTGAAGTGCTTACCAATAAGTGTAGGAATATTATCATCAAGGTCGAATGGCGGATATTTATTTCCCCATGCATTATAACCCCAGTCAACAATTACTTTTTTATTTGCTGTTGCAGCAGGGTTAATTAAAAATGCAGGTCCGTGATCACGGCACCAGGCATCGTTGGTAGGGTGAAAAAAGAATTCCACTTTAGAAAGATCAACACCGGCATTTTGTAAATGACCGATGGCAAAATTTTTCATCGCTTCATCGTTTACATTAATGCACACTTTTTCTCCCCTGGTAAGTTCTTTTATAAACTGGCTGTAAAAAGGAAATATGGTATGGATCTTTCCGGGCCATGACGCTTCCTTATGCGGCCAGCTTAGCCATGTTGCGGCGTGTGGTGCAAATTCTGCAGGAAAGTAGTAGCCAAGTTCTTTGGGAGTCATAGTTAGTTGTTAGATGTTAGGTGACAGATGTTAGTTGATAGACGAAAGCTAATGCGACAGTGATTTTTAAAACTGTCAACTATTAACTTGCCTTACTCTTCGTCAATATATCTTTTGGTAATGGGTTGATAAGAGTCAATCCTTCTGTCACGCAAAAAAGGCCAATGAGTTCTGTAACGGTCTGTCTTTTTCAGATCAAGCTCAATTACTTTTATTTCTTCTGCTTCATGCGATGCTTTGTATAAAACAGTGCCAAATGGATTGCTTACAAATGAACCACCCCAGAATTTCATGGCGCCATCCTGCTCAAACCCTACACGGTTAACACTTACCACATGCACACCATTTGCTATGGCATGGCTGCGTTGCATGGTTTGCCAGGCATTGTATTGTTCGGTATTTGTTTCTTCATCCTGCGATGTGGCCCAGCCAATAGCTGTAGGATAAAATAAAATTTCAGCACCCATCAATGCAGTAATTCTTGCAGCTTCCGGATACCATTGATCCCAGCAGATTAAAATACCAATGGTTGCGAATTTTGTTTTAAAAACTTTATAACCTAAATCGCCGGGAGTGAAATAAAATTTTTCATAATAAGCCGGGTCATCAGGAATATGCATTTTACGGTACTTGCCCAGGTAAGTGCCATCAGCATCTAAAACTGCGGTGGTATTGTGGTACAATCCTTCAGTTCTTTTTTCAAATAAAGAAGCAATGATAACCACGCCTAATTCTTTTGCCAGTTGCGATAGTGTATCAGTTGCAGGGCCGGGAATGGCTTCTGCCAGTTTAAAATTTTCGTAGTCTTCCACATCGCAGAAATACAGCGAGGTGAATAATTCCTGAAGGCAAACAATTTGTGCACCAGCCGCCGCTGCTTCTTTTATTTTTTCAATGGCCTTATTTATGTTTTGCTGTTTATCTTTTAAACAACTCATTTGTACTAATGCCGTTTTTACTGTAGCCATAATGTTTTATTATAAAGGGCAAATATAAAATAGATTTATAACAGTTCGCCTACATGCTTTTGAATATTCTCACACATCTTATCCATTGGCAAATCGTTACTGTCGGTACCAAACGGGTCTTCAATTTCTTCGGCTACCAGTTCTAAACTGGCGAGTACATAAAATATAAATCCCACCACAGGTATTACCAGGTAATCTAAATTAAAAACATAGCCCCAGGGTAATGTCATTACATAAAAGAAAATAAATTTTTTAAGAAAAACGCTGTAGGAAAACGGGATAGGCGTATTTTTAATTCTTTCGCAGGCGCCGCATATTTCTGTAAAGGATTGCAGTTCGCTGTTGATGATGATCAGTTGCTCGCCTTTTATTTTTCCTGCTTCAAACAAAGTATTTACTTTTTTAAAAAGAATTGCGGCCAATTGATTGGGTACATGTTTATCGTGGTCTATTTCCAGTAATTCCGGATGTTCTGCTTCATCCAGTTCCAGCCTGGTAGATTCCCGGCGCAGGTGATTTTTTAATGCAATGGCATACTGCGGAATGGCAGCTTTAAAAAATGCACGGCTTTGTGCATCGTTTTTAGGCAGTAATGCATTTAACTTTAGCGCCATGTTGCGGCTGTTGTTTACTAATGAGCCCCATAGTTTACGGCCTTCCCACCAGCGGTCGTAAGCGGTATTGGTTCTAAATACCAGCAGTAAAGAAATTACAAAGCCCAGCAGGCTGTGCATCAGCACAATGTTTTTTACTTTGTTTTTCTCACTCCATTTCCAGTGC
>JAYVJU010000157.1:0-3910 GCA_043769035.1 Ferruginibacter sp. | reverse complement strand
TAAAATAAAAGCTCTCAGAATCTCTTAAAAGAAGTTTTTAAGAAATAAAATTTCCAAATATGTGATTCTAAGGCAGTATAAAAATTTTAGGTGCTCTAGTGGCGGAAACAGGATTGTGAAGGGTTAGTATATTTTCGCTGTCTCCATATCAATTTTGTTAGGGAATTGAAAATTAGTGATTCTTTAAATATATATTTTTGCCTTTTTAAAGAAAGTACCATTTTTCCACAAATTTTCCCTCAAATTTCCTCCTCCCAAATAATCATCCTATCTTTACATGACCTCTAGGATTTCTTCTTTTATGAATCCCAATTGGTCAGGGTAGATTGGGTTAACAAATTCGATAATTTTCATAGCATAAAGATCAAGCGTTGAAGTGAAGCTCACAACGATGCTGGTGTTTATTTTTTTGTTTTTCCCGAGCCTTTATTAAATACAAAAATCATGATTATGGCAAAATATATTTTTGTAACCGGCGGTGTTACATCATCATTAGGCAAAGGAATTATAGCAGCTTCGCTTGCAAAGCTTTTGCAGGCAAGGGGATTAAGGGTGACCATTCAAAAATTTGACCCGTATATCAACGTAGATCCGGGAACACTGAATCCCTACGAACACGGTGAATGTTTTGTAACCGATGATGGTGCCGAAACCGACCTGGACCTTGGCCATTACGAACGTTTTTTAAATACCCCAACATCGCAGGCCAGCAATGTAACCACAGGCCGCATTTATCAAACCGTTATTAATAAAGAACGTGAAGGTGCTTACCTGGGTAAAACGGTACAGGTAATTCCGCATATTACCGACGAAATAAAACGCCGCATGTTGCTGCTGGGTAAAGAAGGTAAGTACGATATTATTATAACAGAATTGGGTGGCACCGTTGGCGATATTGAAAGCTTGCCCTTTGTGGAAGCTGTACGCCAGCTGCAATGGGAAATGCCCGAAGAAGATTGCATGGTGGTACATCTTACTTTAATACCGTATTTAAGTGCCGCCAAGGAATTAAAAACAAAACCAACACAACACAGCGTTCGTTTACTTAGCCAGGAAGGTGTACACCCCGATGTGATCGTTTGCCGTACCGAGCAGCCATTGAATAATGAATTAAAAAAGAAAATTGCTTTATTCTGTAATGTAAAACCCAACGCCGTAATAGAAGCAATGGATGCCAGCAGCATTTACGAAGTGCCATTAATGATGCTGCAGGAAGGCCTGGATATTATTGTGCTGAAAAAATTACAAATCAACGGCTATGCCGCACCGGAATTAACAAAATGGCGTGAGTTTTTAGATAAATTAAAATACCCCAAAACAAAAGTTACCATTGGCTTAATTGGAAAGTATATTGAATTGCAGGATGCCTACAAATCTATTTTAGAAAGTTTTGTACATGCCGGTGCTATGAATGAATGCAAGGTAAAAGTGGTAGACGTACACAGCGAAACCATTACCGAAGATAATGTAGCAGAAAAACTGAGCAAGTTAGATGGCCTGCTGGTTGCCCCCGGTTTTGGCAACCGTGGTGTAGAAGGAAAAATAACAGCCGTAAAATATGCAAGAGAAAATAACCTGCCGTTTTTTGGTATTTGCCTTGGTATGCAGATGGCGGTAATTGAATTCGGCAGGAATGTTTTGGGCTGGGCCGATGCCAACTCAACCGAAATGGTAAAAGATACCACTCACCCGGTTATAGATTTAATGGATGAACAAAAAGATATTACTGCTAAAGGTGGTACCATGCGCCTTGGTGCTTACCCCTGCCATATTAAAGAAGATACATTGGCGCACAGAATTTATGAAGCAACAGACATCAGCGAACGCCACAGGCACCGCTGGGAATTTAATAATAAATATATTGCCGATTTTGAAAAAGCAGGTTTAATACCAAGCGGTAAAAACCCTGCAACCGGCCTGGTTGAAATTGTGGAATTACCCAATCATCCGTTTTTTATTGGTGTGCAGTATCACCCCGAATTAAAAAGTACGGTAGAAAATCCGCAACCCATATTTGTACATTTTGTAAAAGCAGCAAAAGCTTTTGCCGAAAAAAGAGATGCGGTAAAAAATCCGTTGTTGCAGAGTGAGATGATTTAGCCACTATCCCCTAAAGGGGGAAATGGAGAAGATTATGTTTTTTATTTTTTGTAATCAACATTTGTTTTTCATGGCTGCATCGTTGTGTCACTCACTTGTACGGCATACCTTTATTGAACGCCTTCAGTACAAAACAACTTTTTTAATTTATTCAGTTTACAGTTTGAAAAATAATTTCCCTTTAAAATATTATGCTGCTCAAAGTTCTCCGCCAGCTGGCGGAGGATTTAGGGGGCTTAAACTCTCCATGGACGACCTCAACCGTAAATCGGTGGATGAGTTTAAGCGATCCGAAAAAACTCCTGTAATTGCCGTGCTGGAAAATATCCGCAGTGCTTATAATGTGGGCAGTGTGTTTCGTACGGCAGATGCATTTTTACTGGAAGCCATTTACATTACAGGCTACACCTGCATACCACCACATAAAGAAATTAAAAAAACAGCTTTAGGTGCAGAAGAAACTGTGGAGTGGAAACATTTTGAAAATGCCACTGCTGCTATTGCAGTATTAAAACAAAACGGTTATAAAGTGTATGCAGTAGAGCAGGCCATCGACAGTATTTCTTTAGAGAAACTGGCGGCGGCTACCGATGAAAAACTGGCTTTTATTTTCGGCAACGAAGTTACCGGGGTGGAACAGAGTACCATTGAACAATGCGATGGCTGCATTGAAATTCCCCAGCTGGGCATGAAACATTCTTTAAACATTGCTACTGCTGCAGGTGTAGTGTTATGGGAAATTGTGAGGGAGAGAATTCAATAATTTATCTTAATTTTATGTTATGGAAACAATAATAGCAAATCCAAAAAACAAGACTGAGTCTAAAGCTATAATTACTTTTTTAAAATCGCTTAAAGTAGATGTGGAAGTTTATAAAAAACCAACTAAAAAGGATGTTTTAAAAAGTATTGGGCAGGGAGCAAAAGAAGCTAAAATGTATATTGACGGAAAGATTAAATTACAAAATGCATTTGATCTCATAAATGAGTTATAGTATCATATCAACTGCCGAATTTTCAAAAGAGATAAAACGGCTTACTAAGAAATATCCTTCTCTTAAAAACGAATATATCCAGCTCCTGCATTCTTTATTAAACGAACCTTTTCAGGGCACATCTTTAGGTAACAACATATTTAAAATCCGGCTTGCCATCAAAAGTAAAAACACAGGAAAAAGAGGTGGAGCAAGGGTAATAACTTTTGTACGTGTGCTGGAAAATGAAATTTTAATGATTAGTATTTATGATAAGGCAGATCAGGAAAATATGACATCAAAGGAAATAAATGAAAGAATTAAAAAAAATCTATTCTGATTTCTTTTATAAAACTTAAACCACTTTACCTGCTTTGTTCGTTATCTGTTAAAGAAATTTGCACATGCCTTCTTTTAAAAATTATCTTTCCTTAGTAAAATTTTCGCATACCATTTTTGCAATGCCTTTTGCATTGATTGGTTTTTTTTTAGCAGCAAGAGAACAGATAATAATATTTATTACCAGTTTGTATAGAGATTACCTGCCATCTACATGGCAAACAACAAAATATCCAAGACAATTATTGTTTTTATTTTTATTAGTCATCCTCTGCATGATATTTGCCCGTTCCGCAGCCATGGCTTTTAACCGCTGGCTCGACGCCAAATACGATGCACTTAACCCACGTACCGCAGTAAGAGAAATACCGGCAGGTATTATACAGCCCAACAATGCGTTGTTATTTACAATCGTAAACTGTGTTTTATTTATTGCCTGCACTTTCTTTATCAACAGGCTTTGTTTTTATTTATCGCCGGTAGCATTGTTTGTAATT
>JAYVJU010000156.1:0-5051 GCA_043769035.1 Ferruginibacter sp. | reverse complement strand
AGGGTATCACTCTACCATCTGGATTCGCTACTTTTAAGCAAATATTCTTTACATGAACTGGAAACTATTTATAACAGCCTGCGCTAGTGCAGCACTTGTTGCTTTCCCTCAAAATATTATTGGTTGCGGCCCCGATGCTGACCCCTATGATTATTATACGTCTTTCTTTCACCAGAATTTGCCTGACGCCAAAAATTACAAACCCTTTTATTATACCAGCTATAATTTTTTATACGATGATAACGAGCCCGTACACAGCATTGATGTGCTGTGTAAAGAATGGAGTGCTTACTGCGGCACACCCGTAACCCCAAAAGATGCAAAAGATTTTTTAGCCTGGTTTGATAGTAAGGATATTAATAACCTGTACTACCATCTTGAAAAAAATCAGCCGCTTAAAATTCCCGACTCTGTTAAAAAGAACAGCATGACGGGTTATTTTATGAAGAATAAAAATTTTGAAGTGCTGGGTTATATCCTCTACGCAAAAAAAACAGAACCATTTGTAGTTGGTGGTTCTGAGTATTGGGATACCCCGGAAAGAGATTCGGTAAAAATGGACAAGCTGATAAAGAACGGGTTTCAGTTGCTGAATGTAGCCAAAGAAGATTTTATTAAACTGCGGTATGTGTACCAGGTATTGCGGTTGGCACATTACAGCGGCCGCTATAAAGATGTGATCAACTGGTATGATAAGCATATGCTTTATGAACAAAGTACTTCGCCGGTAAAAAATTTATGTACCGCATTAAAGGCAGGTGCATTATTCCGTACCGGGCAAAATAAAGAAGCAGCTTATTTATTCAGTAAGGTTTTTGCAGCCAGTGAAGATAAACGCATCAGCAATTTTTTAGGCTTTACCTGGAGTGTAAAAAGAGATGAGGCAAGGGCCGGTTATTTATCGCTCTGCAAAAACGATGCAGAAAAAGCCACCATGCTATCGCTGTTTGCCATGAACAGTTTAAACAGCGAAGTGGGTACGCTGAAAGAAATTTATAAACTCAATCCTGTCAATGATGCACTGGAAGTTTTAGCCGTACGGGAAATAAACAAGCTGGAAGAAAAATACCTTACCCCCTTATTAAGCCAGCAAAAAGGTGGCAAGGCATTATATTTTTCGTGGGGCGATAAGGTAAACGACAGCGCTGTTGCCGAAAATATTTTAATGGCAAAAATTTTAATGAATTTTTTACATGATGCTGCCACAAAGGGTAATGTAAAAAATGCAGGTTTATTTGAAACCGGCGCAGCCTACACGGCTTACATGCTTAAAGATTATAGCACAGCAAAAAAATATTTAACTGCAGCAGATAAAATGAATCTTACCCAAAAAGTAAAAGACCAATGGGCATTAACCAATATATTGATTGCCATAAATGAAAAAGAAAAAATAGATGCGGCTTTTGAAGAACAGGTTTTACCCTCCATACAATGGCTGGAAGAAAAAGCAAAAAATGAAAAGCCGGTAACAGCAGGCTACTCCGAAATACAGCAATGGAAAACATTTTACCGTAACCTGATGAGTGAGGTATTGGCGGCACGCTATCACCAGCAGGGCGACCTGCATAAAGAAACACTGGCCATTGGCGCTGCCGATTATATTATGCAGGGCACTGAAACATATTATGTGCCCGGTACGGCTATCGATTTTTTAAGAAACAGTTTAGTAAGTAAAGATGTAGAAAAATTGTATGCACTGATGGACAGCAAACAATCCAATAAATTTGAAGCTTACCTTATCAGCCATAACGCAGTTAAAAAAACTGATGTGATTGATTTTGCAGGCACTGCTTTTTTAAGGGACTACGATTATGCCAATGCCATTGCCTGGTTTAAAAAATCGGCTGATAAAAAAACAGGTGTAATTAATACCAATCCTTTTATTGATTTGCTGTACGACAGGGAAGAAGCTTTACCAACCGAAGCAAAGTTTACCACCACCAAACTGGCTTTTGCTGATGAAATGCTGCGCCTGCAAAAACTGGCCGAAACCGACAAAGCCAATGCTGCAAAACATTTATACAAAATGGCTACCGGCTTTTACAATATGACCTATTACGGCCACGCCTGGAAACTGGTACAGTATTACCGCAGCGGCAGCGATGGTTATTATATACCCAATGATGCAACAGCTTTTCAAAAAGAATATTATGGTTGCTTTAAGGCGAAGGAATATTTTGAAAAAGCCATGACTGCCAGTGCCGATAAAAATTTTAAAGCCAGGTGTTTGTTTATGATGGCTAAGTGTACACAAAAGCAATTGCACAGGCCGCAATACGATGAGTATGCCAGCAACTACGATAAAATGGATGCCGCCGAACAAAAATATTTTTGGGATTTTAAACGCAATAAATACTTTCCGCAGTTTGTAAAAGAATACAGCAGTACACCATTTTATAAAGAGGCTTATAGCAGCTGCAGTTATTTAAGGGATTTTGTGAGGAGGAAGTAACAAAATGAGAGCCTGAAAAACTTGCGTATATTTATGAGTTGGCTGCAATTTTTTAAACTCAACCCATCAAAATGAAAAATGTAATTATTGCATTCCTTGTTTCGTGTCCGTCAATTTCCATTGCTCAATCGAGTAATCAAAAACTTTCAAAGGATTCAATACGATATTACCAAAGGCAATTAAGAGAAATATCAAAAGCTGCCTATGATTCAATGGTAACATCTGAAAAGTATAAAGAAGTGTCTAGAAAACTAAATCCAAATGGGCAGAGTAGTTCAGACAATTTTGGTGTTGAACTAACTTTTTTCTCGGGACTTCAGACTAACGACTATGCAAATCTTAATACAAGATTATCTTCATTAGGCATAAAAAAAGTGAATACACTATTACTTCCTGTTGGTATTGGTCTTGCATTTCGATTTAATAAAATAGTAGTTGGATATGACATGACACCTTTAATGGTTGGCGACAATAGTACAGGTGCTTACTTTCATGGTTATTTGTCAACTAATGTAATCAAAACAAAAAAATGGATCTTTAGTCCCCAAGTTGGCTACGGTGGACAAGGCGTTACAGTTCGAATTCCAACACAAAGTGCTTCGTCAAATTTCAATTCGTATTTTACGACATCTTCAAATCAAGTTGAAGTAAAACATAGTAATTCAGTTCTTGATTTCGCAATTGCTGTAAAACTTTATACCAAAAATAAAAATACCTACGTCCCGCTATTTAGAGCAGGATATCGTCATGGTGTTACAGAAAAAGCCTGGGAAATCAAAAATGGAAATTCTACAAATGCACCAGTTGATAGAAACAGTAATTTTTATGTTCAACTAATGCTTGGTTTTGGGGACTAAAACCTCCGTCCCGGCAGGGTTTTCGCACTATTACTATTTAAATAAAAAGCTGTGCAAGCGAAACCCTGCCGCAGTGATAGCTTTAAATAATTTTACTGCCACAGTTCTTACTGCAAAAGCGGGCTGCATTACAATACTGCCTCTTTTCAACAGCGGGGTTTCACGGAAGGCTTTTAATGTTACAACAGCATGTAGTGAAAACCCCGCTGGGACAAAGCATTATGGTGCCAACAAAATAGTGTAAATTTGAGTATCTAAATTTAAAGCTATGAACACACGTGTAATAAATATAGACCCGGAAATTTTAGGGGGAACTCCTGTATTTTTTGGAACCAGGGTGCCAATAAAAAATCTTTTCGACTATTTAGAGACTGGTGACACCATCGAGATTTTTCTTGAAGACTTTGAAGGTGTAAGCAGGGAGCAGGTTATAAAAGTTCTTGAAATATCGCAGAAGCTAATTGAAACATCATCAAATATTCTCAATGAAAATATTGCTTGACGAATGCGTTACTAAACGCCTGAAAAAGTATTTAGATGAATTTGAAGTTTTTACAGTTACTGAATTAGAGTTGAGTGGAATTAAAAATGGCAGGTTGATGGCATATTGTGTCGAAAATAAATTTGACATTTTACTGACTATTGATAAAAACTTAATGCACCAGCAGAATCTTGATAAATATCCGGTTACAATAGTTGTTCTTAATTGCTTCACAAGTAAAATAGAAGAACTAATAACTTTTCTGCCATCCTTCAAATTGCAGGTGGAAGTATTACAAAAACATAAAGCTTACATCATTGACAAATAGTGTGAACGCACACAACAACTGTCTCGTCCTGAAATAGATTGCTTCTAAATTCACACTCACAACATTACCTCGGCGAAGGATTCACTGTTTGTACCGGTATGCCATGCTTTTGTGCATAAGTTGTACCTGCTTTTACAACAGCATTGTATAGTATTTCAAACTTTGAAGCGTAGGTATCTGTAATATTTTTTTCGGCGTCGGCAATTTTTTCTGCAGGTGCATTGGCATCATACAATGCTGCCAGGGCAGTGTATTCATTTTTATAAACGGGCAATACAAATTCGTACAATGCAATTGATGCAGTTAGCATTTCCTTATTGTCGTCGTTGCTGCTGAGGCCTTTTACCTGTGCAAAATTTTCTTCTACTCTTGTCAGTTTATCTTTTACCACTTCGGCCCTTGTCATGGGTGCAGTAGCCAGTGTTTTTTCATCTACTAATTTTTCGGCAGGGGTGGCAAGGTCACGTTTCAGTTCGTATCCGGCAAAGCCAAACAGCATATTGCAGTTGAGTGAGGCGATGCCAAAAGTTTTTTCCGGCGAAGTGCTGCAGGAGCTTAACAGGCAACAGGCAATAAATAATGGTGCAAGTATTTTTTTCATGGTGTTTGTTTGTACAGTAACGATTATGTAAGATAATATACCGGTGCAATTTATTATAATGGATTGCCGGTTTATTTTTTAAACAGTTGCTCCTGCTTTGCTGATCTTATCAAACAAAAAACCACCAGCTTTTACACTGATGGTTTTTTTTATGTGCTTGTGTGTTCTTAATTCTATTAACTGCAACCCATGCTGTTGCCGCAATTCAAACATTTGTAGCAGGTACCACTGCGTACAGTAATGTGGCCGCAGGTGTTACAGGCCGGTGCATCGCTCTGCATGGTTTTAGCAGCACGGTTTACCGCATCCATACCATTATTCTGGCGTGGCGA
>JAYVJU010000155.1:0-9404 GCA_043769035.1 Ferruginibacter sp. | reverse complement strand
TACAGCTTTTTGCAAGAGGAAAAGAAATTGCTGCTAAACAAGGTTTAATTTTAGTAGATACAAAATATGAGTTTGGTAAAATTGGGGAGGAGATTTATTTAATGGATGAAATACATACACCCGACAGCTCAAGATATTTTTATGCTGATGGCTTTGAACAACGCCAGCAAAAAAACGAACGGCAAAAACAATTGAGTAAAGAATTTGTAAGAGAGTGGCTGATAGAAAATAATTTTATGGGGAAAGAAGGACAGACTGTGCCCAAAATGAGTGACGACTGGGTGAACACTATTTCTAAAAGATATATTGAGCTGTATGAAAAAGTGATAGGCAAAAAATTTGTGCCAGAAGAGTTGAGTGATGATGAAACATACAAGCGCATTATTACTTCATTATAAAATACCTTTTATGAATGCCGATGCTGTATTTAAACTATGTAATTCCATTGCATTAGTAAGCTGGTTAATTTTAATTTTTGCAACCCCATTCTGGAAACATACCAATAAGTTGCTCGTTGGCATAGTCATCACCTTCTTTTGTATTGTTTATGCCTGGCTTATTTTCAGTAATTTCCATACTGGTGATTTTGAAAAATTCAGTACACTGGATGGCGTGGTGAGTTTGTTCAGCAACAAAACTGTGGTGGTGGGTGGCTGGGTACATTACCTGGCTTTTGATTTACTTACAGGAATATGGATAACTAAAAATGCAAAACAACATGGCATTAATCACTGGGTAATTGTGCCTGCTTTAATTTTTACTTTTATGCTGGGGCCGGTGGGTTTGCTGTTATACCTCATTATCCGTTTTGCAAAAACGAAAAAATATTTTGCAGAAAATTACAACTAATCTTCAATGCATATTTTAACAGAGCTCCGCCGCAGAAATATACTATTGTACTGGCTTGGGCTTTTTAATATTACTGTTGGTATTGTTTGTATTGTTTTACAATTTACTGATGATGTACAAATATTAGGTGTAAGCCGCTGGCTTAAACCCATGAAGTTTTATTTATCAGTTGGGTTGCTGGCATTTACACTAAACTGGCTGATGCATTATTTAAACAACAAAAAACTGGTAAAAATATACAGCTGGGTAATTGCCATTACCATGCTTGTTGAAAACGGCGTAATATTAATGCAGGCTATCCGTGGTACTACGTCGCATTTTAATATCAGCTCGCCATTTAACGGTATTGCTTTTGGAGTAATGGGACTTGTTATATTAATTTTTACAATTACTGTTGTTTTTATCACCATCAATTTTTTTGTACAAACAAAATTTACCATTTCACCTGCCTATGTCTGGGGAATAAGGCTGGGTTTAGTTTTTTTTATTTTAGCATCAATAGAAGGTGGCTTAATGATAGGCTTATTTAAACATACTGTTGGAGGTACAGATGGCAGTCCCGGTTTACCGCTTGTAAACTGGAGCAGCCAATACGGCGACTTACGCATAGCTCATTTTTTTGGTTTACATGCCTTGCAGTTTTTGCCTTTAATTGGATATTATATTGCCAAAACTAAAAACCAGTTTTTTTTATATGCCATGTTGTATTTTATTTTTATTACAGCACTTTTTGTGCAGGCCATAAAGGGCGTTCCCTTATTTTTTTAAACTTTCAAAATAACTAATGAAACAATTTACCTTTTCGCTTGCTTTATTTTTTTCGCTTACTGTTTTTTCGCAGCAGCATTATTTATTAGTGGGCACTTATACCAATGGCAAAAGCGAAGGTATTTATGTGTACAGGTTTAATACTGCAACAGGCGATAATAGTTTTGTAAGTATTGCCAAAAGTTCCAACCCTTCTTTTTTAGCAGTATCACCAAATAAAAAATTTGTGTATGCTGTAAATGAAAATGCAGACAGCACCATGCACACCGTTGGCGGAAATATCTCTGCTTTTAAATTTAATAAATCAACCGGCACATTAACTGAAATAAACAAACAACCATCGGGTGGTAAACATCCTTGCTATGTGGCTATTGACAAAACAGGCAAATGGATTTTTGCAGGTAATTACAGCAGTGGCACTATTGGTTTGTTACAGGCCAATGCCGATGGCTCCTTAGACTCTCTGAAACAAACTGTACAACACGAAGGCAGCGGCCCCAATAAAAACAGGCAACAGGCACCACATGTACATTCCACTGTACTATCGGCAGATAATAAATTTTTGTACGTACCCGACCTTGGTATTGATAAAGTGATGGTTTATGCTTTCGATAATAAAAAAGGAATATTAAAAGCAAGTTCTTCAATGGCATCGGAGCCGGGTAATGGCCCCAGGCATTTTGAATTTGCACCCAATAATAAGTTTGCTTATTTAATGGAAGAAATGACGGGCACCGTAGTTAGTTATAAACTAAATAACGGAAAATTAATTTTCAATCAACGCATCAGTGCATTGCCTGCCGGTTTTAAAGGCGCTATCGGCAGTGCCGACATTCATATATCTCCCGATGGAAAATTTTTATACTGCAGCAACCGTGGTGCAAGTAATACCATCAGCATTTTTGCTATACACGCTGCAGATGGAAAGTTGACACTGCTTGGCCACCAACCCACTTTAGGTAAAACACCACGTAATTTTAATTTTGACCCCAGCGGTAATTTTTTACTGGTGGCTAACCAGGATGGTAATATTGTAATTTTTAAAAGAAATAAGCTAACCGGTTTATTAGCCGACACCGGAAAAAGAATTGATGTACCTAACCCGGTTTGTTTGAAGTGGGTAGAGTGAAAGGTATGGGAGTTGCGTATAAATACAGGTAAATTGTAGTGAGATAGCAATGGTACAAGTTCTAAATACATAAGTTATAGACGAGCTTTTTTAACTAAATTTGATAAAAATTTTTAGCAATTGGGAACTCAACATAAAATAATAAATGGTGATAGCAGACAAATGACTGAATTAGCAGACAATTCTGTTCATCTTGCTATTACATCTCCACCATATTGGCAACTCAAAGATTATGGGACAGACAATCAGATTGGCTTCCACGACACATACGAAAATTATATCAACAACCTGAATTTAGTTTGGAAAGAGTGTTATCGTACCCTTTACAACGGTTGCAGGTTGTGCGTAAATATTGGCGACCAATTTGCCAGGGCAGTTTATTACGGTCGCTATAAAGTAATTCCAATTCGTGAAGAAATTATTAAGTTCTGTGAAAACATAGGATTTGATTATATGGGTGCAATCATTTGGCAAAAAGTAACAACATCAAATACAACAGGTGGTGGCGTTCAAATGGGTTCATATCCATATCCACGAAATGGGATTTTAAAACTTGACTATGAATTTATTTTAGTTTTTAAAAAGCTAGGCGATGCTCCTAAGCCAACAAAAGAGCAAAAAGAGCTTTCTAAAATGACAGCGGAAGAATGGAATACCTTTTTTGCTGGTCATTGGAATTTTGCTGGTGCAAGACAGAATAATCACATTGCAATGTTTCCTGAAGAATTGCCAAGGCGATTAATTAAAATGTTTTCCTTTGTTGGAGAAACTGTTCTTGATCCATTTGCTGGCAGTGGAACTACTGCATTAGCAGCAAAAAATCTTGATAGAAATTCAGTAGGCTTCGAAATCAACCCAGAATTTATTCCTGTTATAAAAGATAAATTAGAATTTCATGAAAATGATGCAGGCTATGAATTTTTAAACCAGGAAACTATAAAAACTGATTTTATACAAGAAATCCAAAAGCAGCCATATATTTTTAAAGATCCTCACACTTTAGACAAAAAAATTGATGTAAAGAAATTGCAATTCGGTTCTAAGATAGATAAAGACAGTAGTTCTCAAAGACAACCTCTTTTCACAATAAAGGAAGTTATAAGCCCGGAGAAAGTGCAATTAAGTAATGGGTTAGTTGTAAAACTTATGGGAATAAAAGAAGACCCAAAAATTAATGGCAAGGCAACAGAATTTCTTATTGCGAAAATGAAAGGGAAAAGAGTTTTTATAAAATATGATACCATAAAATATGATAGTGAAAACAATTTACTTTGTTACTTATATTTAGAAAATAAAACTTTCGTTAATGCTCATTTGATCAAAAGTGGTTTGGTACAAGTTGACAGCAAGAATGACTTTAAATACAAAGAAAAATTTATAACCCTTCTCAATAATACAAATGACTAATGAAAAGATACTCTAAGGAATTCGGTAAAAAAGAGAAGGTTTTAAACTATGCAACTCAAACTTATCAACTTTCAAGGCCAAATAAAGTTGGTGCCGTTATGGCTCTTATTCGTGAATGCCAACCTAAAACAATTGAGGAATGGGAACAATGGTATTTTGAAAATGCTCATACTGACGGGAAAGCACCCATTAAAATTACAAAAGACAGCTTAGAAGAACTGGGCGAAAGGCTTTATGTTAAAATTAAAGGTATTGTAATTCCAGAATGGACAGAAGCTTTTAATCAATTGACTTTACAGGATTGCGTTGATTACATAATTAACCTAACGGTCAATAGAACATTTGACGGGTTTGTTCGAGAAAAATCTGTTGTTGAAGATAACTTTGCAAAAGAATTCCCACAAGTACGTTTTGAAGAAAGTGACCCAGAACTTGATCATGCCGGCGATATTGATTATCTCGGTTGGGTTGGCCAAAAAGCCTTCGGTATTCAGATTAAACCAATAACATCAAAAGCAAACTTTGGCAACTATTCTGCAAGTGAAAGAATGAAAACAAGTTTCATAGAATTTTCAAAAAAGTATGGTGGCCATGTATTCGTAATCTACAGTGAAAAAGAAAAAATAAAAAACGAGGAAGTGATAGGACAAATTTCTGCTGAAATTGAATTGCTATCTAAATTATAAAAAGAAGAAGTACTCCATTTTTGTTGGTCGCCAGAACAACAACATACGCTAATATAAAAGCTCAATAAAGTTTTCCGTCCCAGCGGGGTTTTCGCACAAATACTATTTAGATAGAACGCAGTAACTGCGAAACCCCGCTGTAGTGATCTCTTTAAATTATTATGCAATCACTGTTTCGAATTTGAAAGCTGGCAGTATTATGATTAAGCCTCTTTTCAACGCCGGGGTTTTACGGAAGACTTTATCAGGTTGTAGCAGAATGCAGTAAAAACCCCGCCGGGACGAAACAAGCTTTACAGCCCGGTACAAAAAAATCACTTCTTATTCATTTCATCCAGCCTCGGCCGCAATCTTTTTTTACTTTTATTAAAAACCATCATGCCTTTATCAATTCCTTTGCGGAGTTCTTTCTGTGCTTCAACAGGTAAGTTGTAAACAGTCTGGCAGTCGGTGCTGCAGCAGCCATCGTATTTTGTAGCGCAGGCTTCGCACTGTATAAATAATAAATGGCAGCCATCGTTTTTGCAATTGGTATGTGTATCAGCAGGCTTGCCACACTGGTGGCATTTGGCAATAATATCTTCGGTAATACGTTCGCCCAACCTATCATCGAAAACAAAATTTTTACCGATGAATTTACTGGGCAGGTTATTTTCTTTGGCTTGTTTGGCATAATTGATAATGCCGCCTTCTAAATGAAATACATTATTAAACCCGTTGTGCAGCATATAAGCGCTGGCTTTTTCGCAACGTATGCCGCCGGTACAATACATAATAATGTTCTTGTCCTTTTTATCCTGCATCATATCCACCGCCATGGGCAATTGCTCCCTGAAAGTATCGCTGGGTATTTCGATAGCTTTATCAAAATGTCCCACTTCGTATTCATAATGATTACGCATGTCAATTACAATGGTGTTATCATCCTGCAGCAAATCATTCATCTGCTGTGCATTTACATACTTCCCTTTTTTTTCCATGCTAAAGTTGGGATCTGTAATACCATCGGCAACAATTTTTTCCCGTACTTTAATTTTTAATACCCAGAAAGATTTACCATCATCATCTACCGCAATATTTAATCTTACTTCATTCAACGCTTCAATGGAGTACAGGTAATTTTTTAGTGCATCATAATTATTTTCTGGTACACTTATCTGTGCATTGATACCTTCGTGTGCAATATAAATGCGGCCAAATACTTTTATTGCATTCAGTGCTTTATACAATTCGTCACGAAATTGCGTTGGATCGTCAATTACAAAATACTGGTAGAAGGAAATGGTGGTACGGCGTTCAGTTTCGGCGTACAATAAATTTTTAAGCTCCGCCTGCGAAATGCGGTTGTGTAATACTGCCATAGTCTTAAATTTGATTCCGCCACAGGCGGAAAACCATTAAATGATTGGATGCTTGCAGGGCAAACCAAATTAACTGTGCAAAGATAAATTATAAATTAATAGAAACGCCGTTGCCTTCTCTTTTTATGCTTCCGCCAATGATGCCGCCAAAACCAATACGGAGTGCGGCTTTTCCCTTGTTGCCGTTTATATAACCGGCTACAAAATCAACCCGTAATATTTTAAAAATATTCTCCAGCCCAACAAATACCTCTGCATAATTATTGTTTTTGTTTACATAAAATGCATTGGTGCCTGCCACCAGGTTCCAGTTTAATTTTTTAAAGAAGGGAATTTTATTGGTAAGCAATCCATTAAAATGATGATCCAGGTGTGCAAAGGAATAAAAGTTAGCATTAGTGCTGTTGGCATAATAAGGTGCCAGCTGAAAACTGTTTACATACTCACTAGCTGCTGTAGAGCGGTTACCATTAAAATGCTGGTAATCCTGTATAAATACTTTTTTACTATTTAAAAATCCACCTGCGCCAATCTTATACTTTACTTCGCCGGCCAGTTTAAAATTTTTGCTATCGTTTACTGTAAAGCGCCACTTATCAAAATTTACATCGCTGCCAAAAATATTGTAAATACCTTTTGTATAATTAAAACTGAAGGTGGGGTATTTTGACCCGGCAGCAACTTTGTTATTAGGAAACTGGATATACTTTTGCCCGGGCTTGATGCTGATATCAACACTTACCATTACTGCCTGGTGTGCAGGAAACTGCGCTGCCAATTTTTCGTAAGGATAGTTGGGTGTTATGTTAACAGAATCTTTTTTAAACACTGTAAAATTAGTGGTGTTGTTCACCGGTATCCGGTCTTCGTACAAAGCATTTACAGCAAAACGCAAACCGCTTTCGTAACGTTTACTAAACCCGGCACTGGTAAAATAATTTTCATAAATCTTCATAAAATTATCGCCCCAGAATAAAGTATTAATAGAATTATTCAACGGTGTTATAGGACTTTCTTTATTAAACTGGCTCACCTTTTTACCACCCGATAAACTCCAGCTCTCCCGTTTGATTTTTTTATCGGTGCTCCAGTCCCTGGTATTAAAATTAATATCGGCCCAGGCTTTTAAATGCCCATTGTTAAATCCATAACGGATATGCGGTGCTATAGAAAAATTAGATTTTATTTTTTTAAAGTATTTATTAAAATACAAATTGGCATTCAACACTGCACCTTCCACTGTATTGTACTCCATCTTTTTTATTAAAGGCTCTATGCCCCACCTGTAAGTATTTGTTTTGGTATAATGCCTGCGGTTAATACCGCTCCAGAAAATATCAAGCGGATTTATTTTGCCCTGCTTTTTATTTAAGGAGTCAACAGAACGTTTGCTTAAAATCGAATCTTTATGCTGGTTATAAATACTGTCTTTTACTTCGTAATCTTTTTTCTCTTCCTGCTCCAGCGGAACAGGGCGGATGGTATCCCAGTATGCTGCAGGTTTTTTATTTAAGGCAGTATCATATTTTATAATGATGTTGTCGAAATATTTTTTTGCAAACACCGGATTGATATTGTAGCCTGAATATACGTTTACAAAATTACCCACGGCATCAATACCCAGTTGTTTAAAATTAAAATGCAGTAATTGATTTTTAACCCGCCACACATCATTACCCACAGGAACATACAGCTGTGTTATCTGCAGCGTATCAATAATTTCAAGTTGTGACGTTTTGGTAAGCGTTAAATCGCAGCTGTGTATTCTCCAATCTCCATCAGTAATGTAAATAACGCCGGAAAATAAGGGTTCGTAATTACGGCGTGGTGTTACCTTAATGGTGTTCACCTCTTTTCCATCTTCAAAAAAACTACCCAGGAATTTGTATTTATAAAATCCAATAGCACCATCTGCAATGGGAGATACAAAACCACGGGGATTGATACGCTCCGTAAATATTTTTACATTATTAGTGTATAAACTGATGAATGTAGGAAATGTAAAACCAAAACCGCCACTACCGCTTACCCTGCTGCTCAGCACTTCCATTTTAAATTTATCCGGCTCTGCTGCATGCACTTTTGAAACAGACTCTGATAAATATATAATTCCTTTACCCGAAGTATCCACACCAATACTTCTCCGGTCTTCATCAGGAATTTTTTTACCCATAATTCTTTTGGGCAGCATCCGCAGTTTCATTACATCTTTTGCATACAGGTCACATTCAAATGCAGTAACCTGGTTATTATAAAAATTTCGTTTTTTTATTGCCTGCCTTATGATGGCATATGCCGGATCTTCGCCACCAGTTTTTACCACTACTTCTTTCATGGCAAGTTTTTGTTCGGTCAATACAAAACTCAGTTCTTCATCCAGCTTATTAATTACAACAGTTTTTTCCTGGCGGGTAAAACCAATATGCTGACAAACTACTGTATAGGTACCGGGGCCTACAACAAAAGAAAATTTTGCGCTGTTATTGGCACTTGCACCAATAGAAGTTCCTTTAATTGTAATGGAAGCATAAGGCAACAGATCGCCTTTGGTATTAAATACAGTACCGTAAATTTTTTGTGCGGAGGAATGTACAGAGGTAAAAACAAAAAGTACAAGTAACAATCTCGTCATAAACAGGTTTGTGTTGGTACGAAATTAACGGTGTTATTGTTACTGAAAAACTAAAGTTGCTATACAAAAGCCGTATTTATTTAGCCTTGCGTAAAAAACTTCCGCTTAGTGCACCAAAGCCCGCTACCAATGCACCAATAATTGCTGTGGCAAAAATTAGTACCCAGGGATTATCCATTTTTAATAATACCATCGATACTTTGTGTGCCAGCAGGTGTTCGTTATTACTGCTTATCCAAAAGCTTAATGTACCCCACAATAAAAACAAAGCTGTAAAGCCGGTTAAAAAACTTTTTACTGCACCTTGCGGAATTAAGGCTGCAACAATAAATGCTGCAATGCCAATGCTCCACCATGGCAAATACAAACAGCCAGCAAAACTTAATAAGGCAGTCAACAGCAGCGAAACAAAAAATTTCATTTATAATAATTTAGATGTTTAAATATGTAATCCTGTTTATCCTTTACCAAAACTCATCACCCATTTTACCCTGGCATCTTTCTCCTCTCCTTTTGCCATCATCCACAACGGGTAATATTTTCCTGCTGCCCACTGATCAATAAAACTATCG
>JAYVJU010000154.1:0-2587 GCA_043769035.1 Ferruginibacter sp. | reverse complement strand
TGCCAGCAATGCGTAAAATGCTTTTTACGTTTATTTTATTATTATTTTTTTCTTTACAGGCAATTTCTCAAACTGTTACTGGTAAGCTTACAGATGCCGGTGGCAAAGCGCTTGCCAACATTACCGTATCTGTAAAAGGAACCAATACCGGTACTTTTACAAATGCTTCCGGGCAGTACAGCATTACGGCGGGTTCAACTGCTGTTTTGTTATTCAGTTCGGTTGGTTTTATTACCCAGGAAATAAAAGTTGATGGCCGCAGTGTAGTTGATGTGGTTTTAGCGGCTGATAACCGCAATATGAGTGAAGTAGTGGTAACTGCATTGGGCATCAGTAAACAATCGAGAGGACTTGGTTATGCTGCATCAAATATTAAAGCAGAAGAACTTACTATTAACCGAACAGCAAATCCTATGAATGCATTGCAGGGAAAAGTGGCAGGGGTTAATATCTCCAGCTTAGGTACTGGCCCTGGCGGTTCATCAAAAATCCGGATACGTGGACAGTCTTCTATTTCGGGGCAAAACAATCCCTTAATTGTTATTAATGGTGTACCGGTTGATAACACTAATTTTAATGAGGGTACCTCAGCCGGTATTAAAGGTGGAGGCGTTACTGCTGACGGCGGAGACGGGCTTTCAAGTATCAACCCTGATGATATTGAGAATATGACCGTGTTAAAAGGTGCTGCGGCTTCTGCTCTTTATGGGTCAAGGGCAAAAGATGGTGTAATAATGGTTACTACTAAAACAAAGGGTAAAGCAAAAGGGCTGGGTGTAACCTACAATCTTAATTACATTAATGATAATCCTTTAGATTTCACCGACTATCAAACAGAATATGGGCAGGGAGAAAATGGTGTACGGCCCACAGCTCCAAACCCTACATCAGGTCAATGGTCATTCGGCGAAAAAATTGTGCCTGGTATGACACATACGTTATATAACACCACTGGCATTCCTTATGTAGCGCAGGGCAGCCGTATAAAAGAATTTTACAGGCGTGGCCAAAACTTAAGCAATACGGTTACCTTAAGTACAGGTAATGAAAAGGGAGGATTTAATCTTTCTTTAAGTAATGCAGATAATAAAGGTATTATGCCTAATAATAAATTTAACCGTAAGGGTATTAATCTTGGCTTTAGTTACAATTTATCGGAGAAGTTAAGTTTTACCGGATATATTAATTATACCAATGAAAAAAATACCAACCCTCCAAATATAGCTAATCAGGATAATTCGATACCTACTACTTTAATGGCATTGGCCAATACCATGCCTTTAAGTGTATTTAACGATAATAAGTATAATGCACTGGGTAACGAATACAATTATTCACGGTTTACCAACCGTACCAATCCTTACTGGATTTTAGCAGAGCAATTTCATAATATAAAAAGAGACAGGATTTTTGGAAACATTTCTATGAAATACAATCTGCTGTCATGGCTTTTTGTACAGGGTCGTTTTGGACAGGATTATTCCAGCAGGGATGAAGATGTAAATAATTTCCCAACCGGCCAGGCATCAAGAGCATTGGTTACGGGCTTTGCAAATGGTATCTATACACAAGAATCCCGTAGAGCCAGGGAAAGCAATATGGATTTCCTGATCTCAGCGAATAAAACTTTTGGCGACTTTGAGGTAGGCTTAACAGGTGGTGGTAACCAAATGCGCAGGCGATTAGATGTGAATAACGTACAGGTTACAGATTTTTTTGTAAGAGGACTTTATAGTGTACAAAACGGCAGAGCAAAAGATCCGGTTTATACATTGGTAGAACAAGGTGTAAATTCTTTGTATGCTTCTGGTGAAGTATCGTGGAATAAAACACTGTATTTAAATGGTACAGTAAGAAATGATTGGTTCTCTACTTTATCTGCTGCCAACAGAAGTATTTTATACCCTTCTGTTTCAGGGGCCTATATTTTTTCTGAAAACCTTACTAAGTTTAGCTGGCTTAATTTTGGAAAACTAAGATTAGGCTATGCTGAAGTGGGTAGCGATGGCGATGTAGCACCATATGCCGGACAACTTTTTTATGCAGTAAATGCTAATTTAATTAATAACCCTTCTGGCGTGTCGGTACCTGTTGCAAACAGCGGTAATTCTATACCTAACCCCAACTTAAAACCAAGCAGGGTTTCTGAAACAGAAATTGGCCTTGAATTAAAAATGTTTAAAAGCAGGGTGAATCTTGATGTTGCTGTTTACAAAAAAATTACCAGAGACCAGATTGTTCAGGTACAGGTATCAGATGCTTCAGGTTTTTTAAATACCCGTATTAATAGCGGCGAGAGCAGTAATAAAGGTGTTGAAGTCATGTTGAATTTAATTCCTGTTCAAAACAAAAATTTCACCTGGCAGTTCACCGCTAATACTTCTTACAACATAACAAAAGTATTAAGCATTATTACAAACACACCCGGCGAAAGAATTACCACTGGCACCCACGTATTTAACGGAGAGGTAAGGCATGTTGTAGGACAGGAAATGGGACAGATTGCAGGCTTTGGATATGCAACTGATGCTACAAAAGGTAATCAAAGGATTTTTCAGGCAAATGGTTTGCCGCTTCGTACATCTGG
>JAYVJU010000153.1:0-6967 GCA_043769035.1 Ferruginibacter sp. | reverse complement strand
ACCGATGCACAAATAAGCTGGTCATTACCTGCAGTTGCAGTGCTGGGGTTATCGTAAATAGTTATTTGTACATTACTTGTACTGGGGGTGCAATTACTGTATGTTGTTGTCCAGCTAAAAATATATACACCAGGTATTAAACCGGTAACAGTTGTATTAGGTAATGCGGCATTTGTAATTACAGGTGTATTAGGTCCACTAACAAAAGTCCAGGTACCTGTACCAATTACAGGAGTATTGGCCGCCATGGTTGCCGCAGTAGCTAAACATAAATTTTGATTAGGTCCGGCAACAGCAGGTGTTGGCCCGGCTGCAATAATAATAGTAACATCTGCAGTGCTGGTGCAGGATCCGTTTACAACAGTCCATCTAAAAATATAAGTACCGGGTATCATACCGGTTATAGTAGTAGTAGGAGAAGTTGGTGTTGTAATTGTGGGTGTATTTGGTCCACTAATCCGTGTCCAGGTACCTGTGCCGATGATGGGAGCAACTGCAGTCATGGTTATGGTTGTTCCGCATAAGTTCTGGGCAGGGCCAGCATCTGCAGTCGAAATGGTATCAATAGTAAATTGTATGTTCCGGTTAATTGTGCCGCACTCGTTGGTTACCGATAAAGAAACGTTGTGTGCACCTGCGCCAGTAAAAATTACCGGCCCCGGGTTTAGGTTGGTAGATGTTGCCGGTACGCCACCCTGGAAAGTCCATAAATAAGTTGGAGCAAGGGGGCTGCAGGCATCAACCAAAGCAGAGGGATTTACAGTAACGGTACCACATGCATTAAGAATTGGGTTGATGGTAGCCGTAGGTGGCTTTTTTACAATTATATTCTGATTACTTATAAAAGTTCCGCAGGGATTGGTAACGGCAAGTGTAAGCGTATAGGTACCCGGACTGTTGAAAATAAATTTCGGGCTGATAGAATTTGCAGTAGTGCCATTGGTAAAATTCCATGATGGCGTTGTACCGCAAAAACCTGCCGCATAAGTAACTGTCCACAGGTAAGTAGCATTGCCGCAATTAGCAGGGTCTGTACTGGTATTAGCGGTATTAACTGCAAAAGGAACACAACCGGTTGTATTATCCAGCGTAAACGAAGGTGTTGGCGTACTTGTAATACATATTTGATGAATTGCTGTTGAAGAGCCACAAAAATTATTTCCTGTAAGTGTAACAGTATATGTGCCGGGTAGAGCATATATATGGCAGGGATTAGCGACATTACTTACGGGGCTGCCATCGCCAAAATTCCAGGTATAGCCTGTAGTAAGCGAACAGTTAACGCCGGTACCCGGTATAGAAGTATTGGTAAAACAAACCGGCTGGCCTGCACAACCCGGATTGGGTGCAATAGTAAATTCAGCTGTAGGTTTTATTCTTACCTGTATATTTCCTGCAGTGTAAGGCGTAGTTCCGCAGGAGTTGGTAATATTTAATGTTGCAGTAAAACTATTTAAAGGGCAGGATGTTGTTGTATAAGTATGATAGATAGTATCTGTTGTAAAACCAAGATTAAGTGGATGGGTGAGTGTTACCTGTGTGCCATCGCCAAAATTTAAAACATAGATAGTACCCGTTGAATTGATTTGCCAATTACTTATAGTGAAGGGCACAATTGTTGGCGCACATAAATTGGAAGTAGAGCCCAACGAGCCTAAACTACCTGCCGGATTAGTTTGGTTGGCAACCGTATAAGTTTTTGTACTGTTGCACCCATTGGCTCCAAAGGCAGTTACAACAAGGTTAAAAGAACCGATGGTTAAATAGGTATGAGTGAGAGGGAAATTTGCATTTGTTAAACCTGTTTGAACATTACCATCGCCCCAGTTAATATTATAAGTATTGATACAACCAGCATCCGGTGAAATATTATTGATGGTGATTAAAAAATTAGGATTGTCCGGTGTGGGTGAATTTTCGCAGTTACTGAATGGCGAAACTACATCAGGGTCTTCCAGTTCAACATCTGGAGCCTGAAGGATATTGATGGGATGAGTTACAATTGTACTGGAACAACCAGTTGCATCGGTAACTGTAAGTGTATTATTAAAATTGACAGTACCGCAACCCAGTGAAGTAAAAGTATGGGTTGGGTTGGCAAGGGTAGATGTACCACCGCCGCCAAAAATCCAGGCATAAGTATAAGGTGGTGTTCCGCTGCTAACAGTAGAAGTAAATTGTACCGAAGTACCGGAACATACATTATTATTATAAGTGAAATCTACAACAGGCTTTACATCTGTTACTTTAACTATAATAAAAAAAGTATCCGTAACTGTGCCATCCGAAACTATCTGAATGGTACTATCCAGCCCATTAACATTATACAATATTGCCGGTGGATTGGGTATAACAGATGTTGCAGGCGTACCTAAATGAAACTGCCAGTTAATGGTGGTATTGCCTGTTGCGGTACTTAAATAGGTAAGGCTGTTTCCCCGGCATATATTAATAGTATCCCCTTCGGTAACGGCTTGCCCGTTTACAACAAAGCCCGGCACTAATTGACTAAAGGCAAACTTGCTGCAAAAAAGCAGCAGATGTAATAAAAATAATTGCAGGCAGTAGCGCCTAATGGTGCGGTTAAATTTCAAAGCAGTCAGGTTTAAAGTTATAAGGGGGACTGTAAATATATAGCTTTAGGGTGTAATATCAAAGGGGGTTTTCACCCTTTTTGTAAGAATAATGGAAATTTAATAGTAGAAAGTAGCTAAAAATATCAATGTTATTGGCTGTTTTGCACTATAGCCTTGTCATTTTTGAAATGATTACAGTTACCTCTGATTCAATTGATATGATGCCTTTCTACTCTTTTAAAAATGGAACTATACTTGCCCAAACCGCCGCAAAATTTTCATTGAAAACAGGGTGTGTACCATTGGGAATAATACTTATTTGATGATTGGTTATCATTCGTGATGCATTTAGTACACTTTTGCATTTGCGCCATATGGAATTTTATTTACCACATTAGCTGGCAAAAATCTTCGTAAATTTTGTTGTCCATAAACAAATGAACATGCAGTTAGAAAAAAGAAGACGGAAAATAATCTTGAATGCATATAAATAAATTACTACTGTTTTAAAATCTTTAAGTCACGGAAATAGCCCTCTGTGCCTACATCCACAAATAAACCCAGCGCACCCGCTGATACTTCTCCGTGTTTCAGGTCATTCACTATCAAAGAAGGTTGTTTGCTGTCGTTTAAAAACAGTTTTGCTTGTTTGCCATTCACCACAATTTGAATTTTTATCCATTCATTTAAACCCATATCGGCATACGATTCATACATTTCGGGAGTCTCTTTTCTTAAACGGGGAAATTTAAAGTCGGGAAAAGAAAAATATTGTATGGAATGATTACGACGCACCTGTTCCTGGGCTCTGCCATTGGTGGGACGAATGTATATGCATTCAAATTTTGAATTGTTTTCATTAATTCTGAAGGCTATACCAATGAACCCTCTATCGGAAGGTGATGCATTTGGCAAAAGCCGGCTTAATACATTGACCTCGATAATGCCATCTTTAAAATCAATATCTTTTATGCGTACAAAAGTCGGTTCGTCCGCTTCTTTTACGGTAGAATCTTTTATTACTTTAACAACCTCTTTGTCCTGAAACCTTTCTAAGGACATATAAACTTTATTAGCAACGAGATTGCTTGCTTCTAATTTGACTTTTTGTCCACATAGACTTTTTGAAGAAAAAAAGATAATGAAGAAAATAAGATTTAGACTTTTCATTTTTCTGAAATTTAGGAAAACGTTTATTGTTTTTAAATGTCTCTTAAAATAGCCACTATCACTCTACTTCATCTTCCTGCAGGTCATGCAATGCTACAGCAAGGCTGTTGTCTTTTACAAAATTGCACCAGTGGCAATCGGGTTTGCCGCAGCCGGTATAAAAATCACGGGCCTGTATTTTTTGCCAGGTGTCGCTTATCTGTTGCTTTACAGTTTCGGTATCTGCCGGGGTAATTACAATTTTTTCTTTGCGGTATGCTGCCTTTTTATCCGGCTCTACAAAGTCAAATTCTGTACTGATCACTTTCCAGTCTTTTTGCTCATAATTATCAACCAGTATTTTATAAAACACGGCCTGTCGCCAGTAACTGCCACCGCCAGATTCCTTATCGTTTGGTCCTTTCATTTTAGGAACGGCTTTATCAATATCGCCACTTTTATAATCAACCACATTTACATTTTTACCATCAAATTCAAGCTTATCTAACTTGCCTTTTAGTGGTACGCCATTTACAACCACACCACGGATATTTCTTTCCACCGCCACTACTTTATTCCAGGTACTGATGTATTTATTGTAATAGTTACGCAGCACTTCATCACCATATTCTATACGGCGGTCAAATGCTTCTTTGGTAAAATTTTCACGATGGCGGTGCATATACCAGTTAAAGTCGGCAATCATATCTGTAGCCGGCGGAAAGGTTTCTTTTTTACCATCCTGCATTTTACGGAATAATTTTTCCAAAGCATAATGTATGGCACTGCCAAATTCTGTGGCTTCGCTTTTGCCGGTAGGTATGCGGATAAGATTTTTATAATAAAACCCCAGCGGACAATCCAGGTAATTATTTAATGCAGTTACGTTCATTACAAATTTATCCAGCAGGGCAGTTACAAAATCTGTTTCGGGTTTTTCAATTTCCGGTGCCTGGGTACTTAACTGTAATAGATCAAATGCTATTGTTTCTTCGGCAGATAAAGATATTTTTTCAACAGCAATAGCATGCTCCTGTAAAATTTCTGCAATAAACATCGATGGCTCCATTTCTTTGCCATCATTTTTAAATTTGGCGTAAGAAATGTATAAATGTTTTTCGGCACGGGTTAATGCTACATAAAATAAACGGCGCAATTCCTCCTCGTCAGATGAAACAGGTTGAGAAGAAAACATGGTGTCCGGAAATTTATAACCGCCACCGGGCTTGCGTTTCTTTTCCCAGCTGGATGCATTTACACCTGTAAAGAAAATATATTCAAACTCCAACCCTTTACTGCCATGTGCTGTTAAAAGATTAACACCTTTATCATTACCTGCAACCTGTACCATGGGCAAAGGCAGGTTTTCCTTTTCCATCAGGTCTATAATAGCAATCAGGCCTTCTAAATTCAGCAACGGGTTACGGCTGGTTTCTTCTTTTATAAAATCGAATAAGGCGGTAAGTAATTGCAGTAAAGATATCTTTTCATCACTTTTTAAAACGTAGCCAATAACACCGGCATGCTGAATGATATTGGCAAACAGCTGTTGCAAGGTAAGGTTTGATACATCAGCAATTAATTGTTCAATAACAGCACTGATATTTTTTAAAGAGCTGTTGATGCCGGTATCGAACAGGTCTTTTGGAGGTGTATTGGCTTTATCAAATAACAATTTACGGAGCGATGTTAATTCGCCGCTATATTTTTTTTGATTTACTTCTACTGTAAGTTTTGCAATTTCAATAGGAGGGATGGTATAAAAATCGTAATGCAGTATTTCAAATAGCATTTCATCGCCGCCATAAGGGATATCATGCTCGGCATTAAGGTAGCGTAATACCTCAATCATTTTTTTTATAAAAGGATGCTCCAGGATATTAATATTGCGCTTGCTGTAAACCGGAATGTTTTTTAACCGGAAGTATTTTGCCAGCTCTTCGCCATATTTATTTTCTTTATAAATAACAGCAATTCTCCCGGGGGCAACACCCTGTTGTATTAATACTGCAACATGGTTGGTAATGGCTGCCATTTCTTCCTTTACAGAATTATACTCCTGTATTACAGGTTGGTTGGTTAACCCGTTAATTTTTGTATTGGAAGCAATCAGCTCTTTACTTAATCCCTCAATTTTTTTAACTAACCGTTCTTCGTTTTTATTGATGAGAGTTTTTGAAACATCAAGTATAGGTTGTGTGCTGCGGTAATTATTGGTTAGTACTACGGTAAGTAATTCTTTGGTGTATGTGGTGGCAAAGCCCAGCATATTTTCTACATTGGCACCCTGAAAACGGTAAATACTCTGGTCATCATCACCCACAACAAAAACATTGGGCTTATCCCAATAATTAATCAGTAGCTGCACCAGCCTGTTTTGTGTACCACTCGTATCCTGGTATTCATCTACCAGCATGTATTGAAATTTTTCCTGGTAATTGGATAATACAGCTGCATTTTCTTCAAACACTTTTATCACCCAGTTTATCATATCATCAAAATCGTAGCGGTTTTTTTTACGCATCAGGTTTTGAAAATTATCAAACTCATTTACTGCGGCACGCAGTTTTTCCATTTTCTCTTTTTCCTCTTCGATCTTATCTGTACGTACATCACCTTTTTTAAATGTTGCTACGGCACGTTTGGCAACATACTCATCCCGGTTGGGCAAATCGGTAATATATTCATCAATTTTTTGCTTGATAAAGGCCGGCATCCATCCTTCCCGTTTCATGGCAGAGAATAAACTTTTTAAATTATTTATTTCAAAATAAACATCACCACGGTATCTTTTGAGTGGATGGTTTTTTGGAAAAGCATCAATCAGTGTTTTAAACAACTGGATACTTTCCAGCTCGGAGATAGCATCCAGCGAATTTTTTTCGAACAGCGGTAAATTATCCTGTATAACATCATTACAAAAAGCATGAAAAGTATAGATGTTTACTTTATAGGCATCGGCACCAATAAACTGCACCAGTCTTTTACGCATGGCAATTGTGCCGGCATCGGTGTAGGTAAGGCATAAAATATTTTCGGGCAATACATCCGTATCTAATAAAATCTTTCCGATACGAGCCGCCAGTATTTGTGTTTTACCGGTGCCAGGCCCGGCAATTACCATTACGGGCCCTTCAATGGTATCCACAGCTTTGCGTTGCTGATCGTTTAGTTTATTGTATTCTTCACTAAATTTTTTTTGTAAGATGTTGCGGTAATCCTGCATTTACCAAAGATAAACC
>JAYVJU010000152.1:0-6762 GCA_043769035.1 Ferruginibacter sp. | reverse complement strand
TCATTTGTAAGATTTATATCAATATCACCACCAGGTGCAGGATAATCCTTTGAACTTACTTTATAAGGATCTCCAATTTTATAACTCCTGGATATTTCTGTACTATAAACTAAAGGCGTTACAAGTTTATCCTTCTCTACTTTACGAAAACCTGTTGCGCCTGACGCTGCTACAATTGCCGGCCTTGGGTGAGCATGAGTTTCATCATCACCCGAAGATATAATGGTAGCCCCTGCCTGAACGTATTGAAGGAATTCATAAGAGCAGTCGTCACTTCCATGATGACATCCTTTAACAACATCAGCAGCTAATTCCTGTTTATTTCCGGCCAGGGTTTCTATTATATATTGCTGACTTTTCTGGTTAAGATCGCCTGTTAAAAGAACCTTGCTTTTTTTGTAATCCACCCTTAATAAAATAGAATTGCCATTAGTATTTTGTGAGTCGCTTCCAAGGCTTTTTAAAGTAGGCTTACCAGAAACGGTTTTTTCTATTGGCCCCAGCACTTTAATTGCAATCTCTTTATCAAATTCGTATCCGGGCAAATATGAAAACTCATTTTTAGGGTTATAAGATAAGCGCTCAATTTTTGCTCCCGAATCTAAAACACATTTTAAAAATTTTGCCCATTCTCCCTGTAATCTGAGTGGTGATGATTGTTTAAGCCCGTTGGTTACAGAAGTTTTACCGGTTAACAGGTTAATTAGGGTGCCATCTTTTTTTTCGCCTAAGAATCTTGTATTTGCACTACTTGTCCACCAGGATACGCCTGCATGATAAAAAGCATTGACAACAATTTTTGCCGTATCAAGTTCTGCTTTCTTTTCTATATTCAGCAAATCCCACAAACCACCATAGTGGTCGGCATCATTATGAGAACTGATCATTGCATCAAGTTCAATGGTATCAGAGCCGTACTCTTTAAAAAATTTCCAATCAACAAAATCTGCTGCACTTTTGCCGTGTGGTTGTTTTTCTCTTGTGTACCCGCCATCAATAAGAATATGCCTTCTGTCCGGGGTTACAATTAAAACACCATCTCCCTGGCCCACATCTATAAAGTAATATTCCAGTAATGCATCATCTCCTAAATCGTCTGCATTTATAAATCCATTTTTTGCCCAGCGGGCATTTACTTTATAGCGGCCATTTACTTTGGTATCAGCAACTAATTCAACACGGTCTCCCCATAATAATTCCAATAATACTTTTTCAGGATCAGTGCCTGAGTAAAGTTTTGATGTTTCCTTATTTACATACTTAACAGTTGTTGCCATAAAATTTGTTTTAGTAATCTGTTATTAAATAAAATGCTTCCTGAATTTGATCCTTTTTTATGAGCATAAAAAGGGATTTTAGTATTTACAGATAAAAATCTAAATTAAATTTAACTTTGTCAATAGTGGAAACATTTATTTAACACCGTTAATTCACCTTTTTTACCGCCGGTTTAGTGTCTCCCCGGGCAATGTCCTTAAGATAAGGATTGTTCATTGAATTGCGCCGCCCTTTAGGGCGGTGAATGAGATGAAAAGATGTATTTGGGCTTTAGCCCAAAACAAATTACTAGGCTAAAGCCCTGTTTGTAGAGTGCTAATTTGCTCCCTGCCCTGAAGGGCAGGGCAATTCAATCTTAACTTAATGACAGTGCTCCCCGGGCTAAAAAACAAATACCTACTGCTTCATCTTTACCTCGTACTTTTTTTGCAGTTCACTTAGTGCGGCATCGTAACCCACCTGGTCTTTAAACGCAGCAGGATTATATGCGTCGCCGGGTTTATGTTTATCATGCATATCAAACTGGCTGGCATGAGATGACAGCCATATATCAAAAGAAATATTTTTCATCGCTTTAAATGTATAGGCATAATCGGCTGCAATTTCCGGGTAAGCGCTGATTTTATTAAATGCACTATCGGTAACAATGCTGGGCATGTTTGCAATAAGTACTTTGTACGATTGCTGCTCATCTTTTACCGTAAATAAAAAACTGCTGGACCCTTTGGTATGCCCGGGATGATGCAACATTATTAATTGCATACCGCCTAAGCTAATAGTATCACCATCATGCAATAAACGGTCAGGTATTACTGGCTTAAAGTTGGGCTCTTTACTTCCCAACGCATAATCACTGCTGCCGCCATTTTTAGCTTCTTCCGCATCTTTTTCATTAAGCATAAACTGTGCGCCGGTTTTCTTTTTAATGGCAGCCATTGCACCCATATGATCGTAATGTGCTTGTGTGTTCAGCAATATTTTAGTATCGGTAAACTTAAAGCCAAGTGTTTTTATGTTTTGTATTATTTGTTTTTTCGAAGCAGCCAGCCCGGTATTAATCAATATATTTCCCTGTGGAGTGGTAATTAAATAACAGGCCAAATCGTAAGTGCCTACATAATACAGATTCCCTGCAATGCGGAATGGCTGGTAAGATTTACTCCATTCTGTAGTCCATGCTTTTGGTTCCTTTACTTTTTGTGCTGTAGCTGTTGCTGCTGTTGCTGATAATAAAACAGCAAGCGCTGCATTTTTTAATAACTGGTTGAACATATAATTATGGGGGAATAAAAATTTATTGTTCAAAGATATTGGGTTTTCTAAAAGATTAAACTAAGTTTTATAAAAACAGATAAATCGTTTATTTCATTGCCTGAACAATATTTTTTCGCTATGATTACTTACTTCAGGTAATATTATACCAATCAGGCAAATTCAAATAAAATGATAATTCAAAAAATATATTACACAAACTGATTAAATATAAAATAACAACTCATTTCACTCGTTTAGTAATACATATTTACCAAACTAATATTAAACCCGTCTCATGAAAATAGGTGTTCCAAAAGAAATTAAAAATAACGAAAACAGGGTTGGCATTACGCCGGCCGGTGTATTTGAACTGGTAAAAAACAACCATACTGTTTATGTTCAAAGCAGTGCCGGCGAAGGCAGCGGTTTTTTTGATGAAGATTATTTAGCCGCAGGCGCAACACTGCTTCCGAAAATTGAAGAAGTGTATGCCATTAGTGACATGATTGTAAAGGTGAAAGAACCTGTACAATATGAGTATGCACTCATTAAAGAAAACCAGATCATCTTTACTTATTTTCATTTTGCCTCAAGTAAAGAACTTACCGAAGCCATGATCAGCAGCAATGCTATTTGTATTGCATATGAAACGGTGGAAGACGCTGACGGCAGTTTGCCTTTACTTACGCCTATGTCGGAAGTGGCGGGCAGAATGGCCATACAACAGGGTGCAAAATATTTAGAAAAACCAATTAAAGGCAGGGGCATTTTATTGGGTGGTGTACCCGGTGTGCCGCCAGGAAAAGTATTGGTACTTGGTGCCGGTGTGGTAGGATACCAGGCTGCAAAAATGGCCGCAGGCCTTGGTGCCCACGTTACCATTTTAGATATTAATATGAAAAGGCTACGCTACATTAATGATGTAATGCCCAGCCATGTAATAACTGAGTTTTCGAGTGAATATAATATCCGCAGGCATATTAAAACACATGACCTGATTGTTGGTGCTGTTTTGGTAACAGGTGGCAAAGCACCAAAATTAATTACCAGGCCAATGTTGAAAGAAATGAATCCCGGTACAGTAATGGTTGATGTGGCTGTTGACCAGGGCGGTTGTTTTGAAACCACCAAACCTACTACGCATGAAAACCCTACCTACATTATTGATGATGTAGTGCATTACTGTGTAACCAATATGCCCGGGGCTGTGCCTTATACTTCTACCCTTGCACTTACCAATGTAACCTTGCCCTATGTATTAAAAATTGCAGCAGCAGGCTGGCAAAAAGCTTGTGAACAAAACAAAGATTTAAATAAAGGCCTCAATATTGTTAATGGTAAAATTGTGCACCAGGGAATTCCAAAACCGTAAGTAATTATTTTGTACGTTAACAGCAAATACAGGTTACCTGCAATGCGGAATGGCTGACAGGGCTTACTCCAGTCTGCATTTTATACTTTTGGTTATTTTACTTTTTGTGTTGTTGCAGATAATAAAACAACAAGTGCTGCATTTTTTAATAACTGGCTGAATATATAATGATGGGGGAATAAAAATTATGAGTTAAAGATATTGAGTTTTGAAAACCTGAGCTAAGTTTTATTGAGCAGTTAGACTGATTTTTACTTTAGCACTGTTATATTTTTTTTAACGGCGAACAGAAAAAAGCGTAAGTACTGTAAGTTAAAATATACCTAACGACTGTTGCAACCAGAGCCGGTGAAAGATATTACTAAATAGTTTGCAGTTACAAACGAAAGCAGCACATTAACAACTCTTAAAAAATTTGCCCGGCACTTCTTCCAGCATCGCTTCTATTTTTTTTGCAGCATTGGTAATGGAGAGTCCTCCGAGATTGGTACAACGTAGTGTATGATGAATCTGATCGCCTACCGCTTTCATGGTTTCTATTACTTCATCCAAAGGAATAAGCTGCTCATAATCTGATAAGGCCATGTTGGCGCAGGAAACGGCATTGGTTGCGGCCATTACATTTCTTCCCAGGCATGGCGCTTCTACACGGTTGCCAATAGGATCGCAAATAATACCCAGTGAATTTTGTAAGGCCAATGAAGCAGCCGCAATAGATTGTTGTAATGTGCCGCCTTTCATCTCAACAATAGCAGCAGCAGCCATACCACCGCCCGATCCGGTTTCGGCCATACAACCCCCAACCTCTGCCGCAAATGTTGCATGTGCCGCAATAAACACACCAATCAATCCTGCAGATAACATGGCTTTTACTAAAATATCTTCGTGTAGTTGCATGGAATGTGCTGTGCCAAATAAAGCACCAGGTAAGGCACCGCAACTACCGGCAGTGGGTGCTGCTACTATTACTCCCATCGAACTTTTTACTTCCATCATTGCACTTACATACATGATGATGCGGTTGTTGACATCGCCGCCAATTAATTTACCGGCTTCCATTTTTTCTTTGAATTGAGGCGACTGGCTTCCCAGAATACGGTCTTCATAATGTGTGCCTTGTAAACCCAACTCAATGGCATTACCCATAATATGAATGATACTCCGCATTTTTTCAAATACTTCAGGGGCAGTAATATTTCCCCTGGCCATTTCATAATCAACAGCCAACTCCCACAGGGCTTTGTTTTTACCGGTATTGTATTCCATCATTTGGTTGCAGGTAATAAACGGCACCTGTAAATTTTTACGTGCCATTACCGGTAACACGGGTTGCAGTTGTTTGATGAACAAAACGCCATCCATTGCCTGCAGCTCTTTGCAAATGCCTTCATCTAAAAATGCCTGCGATTTTATTTCGATAAAAGATATTTCGCCTTTGTGAAATTCCATTTCATCAAATTCAACCGAAGCTTTTAAAAAGGCAAGTATGTTTTCGGGTTCTTTACAATAAACCAATGTTTCAAAATAATCTCCTGCCATGCAAACCGGTACATCATCAATTGCAATTACTTCTATCATGCCGCCGCCGGTGGATATGGCGGTGAGCTTTCTTGTTTCTTTATTATTGTGTAAAGTTATTTTGTACAGATTTGGATGGCCGTTACCAATATCAACAATATCAATTTTTACATTTATGCCTGCAGTTACAATATGCTTATCAGATTGGGGCAATCGTTCATCGTGTGCTTCCCAACCTAAAAAACCACCAAACAATCCCATATCCGATCCCTGGCTTTTGTGTGTAGTTGCCAAAGAACCGTTGGGGTCAAATTCAATCAGAATGTCTTTGATGTTTTCATCCATCAGATCTCTGCACAGCCGGGCAATGCGTAAAGATGCAGCACAGTGTGAACTGGACGGGCCACGCATTACCGGGCCGATAACATCATTGAATATGCTGGGGTATGTGCTCATATTGATTGTTAAGTTACAGGAAATTTTACCACAAAGCAACTCTTTACCACAAAGGAACACAAAGAATGCACAAAGTCAATATCTTAATGTATAAGATTACACCTAAGTAAATTGTTTTTCCAAAGGAGTATATCTGGAATGAAAAACCAGGGCTTCAAATAATCTTTGTGTTCTTAGTGAAAAAACTTAGTGCTCTTTGTGGTTAAATTACAAATTATCCTTCCAGAATTTTTCCATACTGCGCCGCATGTGCAGGGTGGTGTTTTTCCCCTGGCTGATGCCATGGTCTCTCATGGGGTAAGATAACATGGTAAACAGTTTGTTGTTTTTGATTAACTCATTTGCCAGCATTTCAAAATTCTGGTAATGCACATTATCATCGCCAGTGCCATGAATGATCATGAGGTTGCCTTGTAGTTTGCCAGCGTGTGTTAAAGGAGAACCATCACGGTAGCCTGCAACATTATCATTTGGCAAACCCATGTAGCGTTCCTGGTAAATATTATCATATAAGGTTTGTAAAGAAACAAATGAAACGGCAATAGCGGTTTTATAAACATCAGCATGGCGGAAGATGCAATGCAGGCTCATTTGCCCGCCGCCGCTCCAGCCCCAGATGCCGATACGTTTTTCATCAATGAAAGGATAGGTTGCCACAATTTTTTTTGCCGCCTTGGCCTGGTCATCTGCTGCAAGCAAACCAATTTGCCGGTAAATGCTTTTTCTAAAATCACGGCCACGGGGCACACGGGTGCCGCTGTTGTCAATGCTCACAACAATATACTCAAGCTGGTTGCTGAGGTACTGGTGCCAGAAATTATCGCCGGTATTCCAGTTGTCCTGCACAGTAGAACCAGCAGGCTCGCCGTACACATGAAATAAAA
>JAYVJU010000151.1:0-2761 GCA_043769035.1 Ferruginibacter sp. | reverse complement strand
ATTATTCATTCTTTGTATTCATCTTATCAATAATTACCGCCAATAAAATTACGCCACCTTTTACCACCTGTTGCCAAAAGGGTGAAACATCCAGCAACACCAGGCCATTGTTAAGTACACCAATGATCAACGCACCCAATACAGTTCCCCAGATACTGCCGCGGCCACCACTTAACGAAGTGCCGCCAATTACCACTGCAGCAATAGCATCTAACTCGTAACTGGTACCGGCATTGGGTTGTGCAGAGTCGAGCCTTGCGGTAACAATAATGCCGCCCACAGCTGCCAGTGCACCGGCAATAGTGTACACCATTATTTTTACTTTGTTGATATTGATGCCCGAAAGTCTTGCCGCATTTTCGTTACCGCCAATGGCAAATATGTAACGGCCCAGTTTTATTTTTTTTGTAACGATTATGGCTGCAATAACTATGACAGCTGCAATCCAGACAGGAACGGGTAGCCCAAGTAACCAGCCTCCGCCAATATAAGTAAATGAATTGCTGAATGAACTGATAGGAAAACCATTGGTGTATAACATGGTTAAGCCTCTTGCAATAGTAAGCATGGCCAATGTTGCAACAAAGGGCGGTACTTTAAATTTTGTAATAACCAGCCCGTTAAAAAAACCTAACAGGCTACCCACTACAATGCCGACAAGTATGGCGCCGGTAATAGTAAAGCCAATAAATAAATTAAAGGAAGGTAAGGCAATGCCGTTTTTTAATACCCCTGCTGTAATGGCGCCGCACAAAGCCAGCACAGAACCTACCGACAGATCGATACCTGCGGTAAGAATAATTAACGTCATGCCGACAGCGATACAAATGTTTACAGATATCTGCCGCATTACATTGAGGCCATTGGCTACTGTAAAAAATTTATCGGATAACACTGCAAATACAATACAAAGCAGTAACAGTGCTATCAGTGATTGCAGTTTACTTAAATTATTTTTATATTTTCCGAGGCTCATTTTAGTTTATTGAAATTGCAGCTTTTAAAATATTGTCTTCTGTTGCCTGGCTTACAGGAATTTCTTTTGTTATCCTTCCTTCTGCCATTACCAGCACCCTGTTTGATACCGCTAATATTTCCGTAAGCTCTGATGATACCATAATAATACCCATTCCCTTGCTCACCAGGTCCTGCATCAGTTTATACATCTCGTTCTTCGCATTTACATCAATGCCTCTTGTAGGTTCATCAAGTAATAAAATTTTTGGATTACGCTCCAGCCATTTTGCCAATACAATTTTTTGCTGGTTTCCACCACTTAAGTTTTTGGTAATTTGTTTTTCGGAAGGTGTTTTAATACCTAACTGCTGAATATATTTTTTTGCAAGGGCTGTTTCCTTTTTATCATTCAGTAAACCCATTTTCTCTACCTGTTGCAAACAGGGCAGGCTGATATTTTTCTTCACTTCCATACCCAGCACAAGGCCATCTTTTTTTCTATCTTCCGGCAGTAATACAATACCTACATTAATTGCATCAGCCGGTTTTTTTATACTGATCTTTTTATTTTCAATTTCGATATTACCAGACGCTGCTGACGGATGTAATCCAAAAATAGTTTCCAGTAATTCTGTACGTCCTGCACCCATCAATCCAAATATGCCCACAATTTCGCCACTGTTAATAGTAAAGGAAATGTTATGCAGTTTACCGGGTTTGTTTTTTCGTTTCAGACAAATATTTTCAACACGTAATAATTGTGTATCCGCATTGCCAGAAAATTCTTTTTGCATAGGCGTTATTTCCCTGCCCACCATTTTCCTTATCAATTCGTCATGTGTAATATTTTGCATTAATCCAGATTCAATTGTTTTGCCATCTCTCAACACAATATAATTATCGGCCATTTTAAACAGTTCATTCAATTTGTGAGAAATGTAAACGATGGCTTTATTTTCTTTTCTTAACCGGGCAATTACTTTAAACAAAGTTTCTACTTCTGCTTCTGTAATGGCAGATGTAGGTTCATCCATAATGATAAGATCAGCATCGAGCAATAAGGCTTTTGCAATTTCCACCATTTGCTGCTGACCAACTTTTAATTCGGCTACCAAAGTATCTGCAGGTACATCAACAGAAAGTGTTTGCAGTAAGGCTGTGGCTTTTTTATGCATGGTCTTTTTATCCAGCAAACCAAGTGTATTGACCAGCTCTCTGCCTAAAAAAATATTTTCGGTAATGGTAAGATAAGGGATCAGGTTCAGCTCCTGGTGAATAATAGCGATACCTGCATTTTGTGCTGCAGCAGTACCATTAAACTGAATGGGTTTGTCTTTAAAAATAATCTGCCCTTCATAATCAGGATAAACGCCAGACAAGATTTTCATCAGGGTAGATTTGCCTGCACCATTTTCTCCGATGATAGCGGTAACTTTTCCGGCATCAATTTGCAGGCATACCTTTTCCAAAGCTGTAACACCGGGGAATTTTTTAGTTATGTTTTTTGTTTGCAGCAATTTATTGAGCAATTATTTTAACTGGTAATACCGTTATATCATCAGTATTAATTTTTTCAGTATTCAGTTCAATACAGCCTGCAAATTGTACAAGTTGCCCTTTTTTAGCATTTGCTTTAAAAGGCATTACAATTTTACTGCGTACTATTTTATTCAACTCCACCGAAACATTATTATAATCCATTGTGTTACTAAAATCTCCCATTCTTATTTTACCGGTAACATCCCTTACCGCATTACCAAAATAAATTCCTGTATTTATTTTTACTTTTGTTTCCTGTGTAATT
>JAYVJU010000150.1:0-9989 GCA_043769035.1 Ferruginibacter sp. | reverse complement strand
TTTACCGGTGTATATGCTGCAGAATTTTCGCCAAGCGGCAACTTACTTTATGTATCGGCAAATAATTCCGCTGCAGATCCATGTTCATTATTCCAGTTTGATATAACCTTTAACAATGCTGCAACAATTGAAGCATCAAAGCAAATTATAGCTCAACCAACACAATGGTTTGCCGGTGGTTTGCAAACCGGCCCCGACCTGAGGATATACATGGCCATGTGGAAGGATACAGCCATTTCGGTAATAGATAACCCCGATGTTTATGGCCCCGGTTGTAATTTCAGGCTTAATAAAATTTCATTTGGCAGCAGGGGAGAGCCTGTACAATTTGGATTACCCACACTAATACAATCCGATTTAAATATAAATCTTGTCCCTTACGATTTTACCAGGTCTGGTAATTGTTTAGACTATAATGTTCAATTTAATATTAACAGGTTATCTGGCATCGATTCTGTAAAGTGGGATTTTGGCGATACACAACAATCACAGGCATTATCTCCTTTACATTCCTATACGACACCGGGTTTTTATACTATTACATTAACTGTATTTTCAACCGATTGTTCAGGAAGATCTACTGCAACAATACAAAAAACAATCTGGCTTCCCGATGGCACAGTAACACTTTTAGGAAATGACATTGAAGCATGTTCGTTCGAAAATTTACAATTAACTGTAAACATAACCGGTGTAAACTATTTATGGAGTAATGGCAGTAACAGTAATACCGCAGCCATTACAAGCCCCGGAAAATATTGGGTGGAGATAGAACAACAAGGTTGCAAACTTGCAGATACTATTGATATCAGAGTAAAAGCTGCGCCATATGTAAATATTGGAAGAGATACGTCCGTTTGTTCAAGTCAGCCTGTTACATTACGTTCTGGAAATGCTGCTGCCAGTGCATATTTATGGAGTACAGGTGAAACCACACCAACGATACAGGTAAATAACCCAGGTTCATACAGTGTAAAAATAACAGAAAATACATGTGAGGCAACCGATACTGTAAACATTGTTTGGGGCGATTGCCCGTTTTTTATTCCAAATGCATTTACTCCAAATGACGATAGTAAAAATGATTTTTTTGGTGTTTTAAATGGGTTCTCCTTACTTAATTTCTCAATGAAAATATATAACCGCTATGGGCAGGTTGTCTTCAGTACCAATAACATCTCAGATAAATGGGATGGTAAATATAAAGGTAAAGCTGTGCCTGTTGGTGCCTATCCATGGTCTATTGTGTATATTAATGGACAGGGCTATACCAAATGGATGAGAGGTTCAGTTTTAGTACTCCATTAACACAATCCCTAAAAACTATCTTTAATTATTTGGCTACATTAGTACCTTTGCGCTCATGCAAATAGTTTCAGTTAACATCGTTAATAAATCAGCTAACCCATTACCTTCTTATGCTACCGCCGGATCGGCTGGCATGGATATAAGAGCTAATGTGGAATTACCTGTAACATTACAGCCATTGGAACGTTACCTGGTACCTACCGGTTTATTTATCGAATTACCAGAGGGATATGAAGCACAAATAAGGCCCAGAAGTGGATTGGCATTAAAGCAGGGCATTACCTGTTTAAACTCTCCCGGAACAGTTGATAGTGATTACAGGGGAGAATTGAAAGTGATACTTATAAACCTGAGTAATATCACACAGGTAATAAATAATGGTGACCGCATTGCACAAATGGTAATTGCAAAAACAGCAATGGCAGAATTATTTGTGGTACAGCAATTGAATGATACTGTAAGAGGAGATGGAGGCTTTGGCCATACAGGAATAAAATAAATATTCTAACAAGGAAATATAAACCAGGCGATGAAAAATTTAACAGCTATATGTTTTGCAGCAATTGCAATGTTTACAATAGAAAGTTGCCGTACCACAAAACAGATTAATAAAGCCATTGCAACCAAGGATACTACTACAGTAAACATAATTCCTAATGAATCTGTAGCCGATTCATTGAGAATGATAAGCGAAACAATGATGCGTTTGCGCAGCCATAATATAGATTATAAAACTTTTAGTGCTAAAATAAAAGTGGAGTATGAGGACAGTAAAGGAAAGCAACCTGATATAACTGCGGTGGTAAGGCTGATGAAAGACAGCGCAATATGGGTATCACTTTCTGCATCTATTTTTAATTTGGAAGTGTACCGGATGCTGATTACCAAAGACAGTGTAATATTAATGAACATGAGAGAAAAGGAAGTGCAGTACCGGTCTCTCGATTACCTGCAGGAGGTTACAGAAATACCCTTTGATTATAAAACCATACAGGATCTTTTGGTAGGTAATCCAATCTTTCTGGATACAACAGTTGTTTCTTATAAGAAAACAGATTCCAGGATACTGGTATCAACAATCGGAGGTTTTTTTAAACACCTGCTTACACTTTCTTTAGATAATAATTTATTGCTGCATAGTAAACTGGATGATGTGGATGTAACACGTAACAGAACAGCCGATATTACCTATGATAATTTTGAAAATAAAAGTGGTGTTGATTTTTCTACCTATAGGGAAATAACTGTATCAGAAAAAAACAGGCTCGATATCAGGCTTAATTATAAGCAATATGAGTTTAACAAAGAATTATCAGTACGTCTTAATGTACCCAAAAATTTTAAAGTGAAGTAAGCGTTATTGATAATTATACACAGGTGTGGGTTTTAACCCTGCTTATATTGCCTGTATCAATTGTATTTTTGATAAATATCCAAATTCAGCTCATGGTAAAAATTATTTTCACTGCTGTTGTATTACTCTTTAGCATTGTTGCTAATGCACAACCCGGTACACGTGATGAACTGGAAAAGCAGCGCCAGCAATTGAAGAAAGAGCTGGAACAAACCGAACGGATGCTTAACGACAATAAAGCAAAATCAAAAGAGAATTATGTACAATGGAAACTCATTAATGATAAAGTAAACATACAGGACAGGATTATTGATAATATTAACCGTGATATCAACCTGCTGGATAATAATTTATATACTACACAAAAAGATATTAACCGCTACGACAAGTTGCTGGATACACTTAAACTGGAATATGCCAAGAGCATGGTATATGCCTATAAGAACAGAAGCAATTATGACTTTCTGAATTTTATTTTTTCTGCTGCAAGTTTTAATGATGCAATAAAACGTATTACTTACTTAAAGAGTTATCGCAATTACAGGGAAATGCAGGGAGAGAATATTTTACGTACACAGGAGTTGCGTAAAAAAAGATTAGAAGAACTTACCGGTACAAGGCAAAAGAAAACTGTTGTATTGCAATCGAAAGATAAAGAGATGAGTGTGCTTGAAAAAGAGCAAAAGGAAAAAGACAGGATTTTAAGTGAGCTGAAAAAGCAGGGTAAACAATTAAACGACAAAGCCACAGCCACAAGAAAGCAATTAAAAAAAGTTGATAATGCCATTGCAGCAGCCATTAAACGGGCATTGGAAGATGCTAAAAGAATGGCTATAAAAAAAGCAACTGATGAAAAAGCAGCGGCTGATAAGGTTGCTGCAAAAAACAATACGAGCCCTGTAACACCTGTAACAAAAACAAATACTACTCCTGCAAAAAAAACAGAGCCTAAAAAAACACCTGAAAGTGTGTTGTTAAATGCAGAAAATATTACCGTAAACGCCAACTTTACCAGTAACAGGGGTTCGTTACCATGGCCGGTTGATAAGGGATATGTATTGATGCATTATGGGCCTAATCAATTACCAAGCGGTACAACTTTGGTAACAACGGGCTTAACAATTGCTACAGATATTGGCTCATCTGTAAAATGTATTTTTGATGGAACTGTTTCCAGTGTGGTATATATAGATGATATGCAGGTAGTGATCATCCAGCATGGAAAATATTTTACCACGTACAGCAATTTATTAAGTGTTTCTGTACAACGTGGGCAGCAGGTAAAAACAGGGCAGGCTATAGGAAAAGCAGCAGCCAATTTAGATGGCGTGGGTGCTGTGGATTTATACATACAGGATGAAAAAGTAAATTTTGATCCTGAAAAATGGTTACGCCGCAGGTAATATTATTTAATTACCCTGTTATACAAAGCTTCATAAACCGGGACAATATTTTCAATGTCAAATTTTTTGGCCTGAGCCAGAGCATTGGCTTTAAATTGTAACAGTGTAGCATCATCTTTAAAAATAGATAAAGCATTTTTTGCCATATCCTCCACATCTCCCACATTACTCATATAACCACTGTAGCCGTTAATATTTATTTCGGGCAAACCTCCAGCATTGGTCGATATTACCGGTACTTCTGCTGCCATGGCCTCAAGTGCAGCCAAACCAAAACTTTCATAGTCGCTGGTTAGTAAAAACAGGTCGGCAATGGGTAAAATATCTTCCATCTGTTCCTGTTTACCTAAAAATTTTATCGCACTATGCGATTCGCAATTCCTGGCGTCGGCCTCAATATGTGTCCTTTCGGGGCCATCTCCCAATAATAATAGTGTAGAAGGTATTTTTTTATTGATCAATAAAAAAGTGGCAATAACATCTTCCACCCGTTTTACTTTTCTAAAATTGGAAGCATGTACAATTATCTTTTCGCCATTGGGTGCAATTAATTTTTTAAAGGCATCAACCGGTTTCCGGTGAAAGCGGTCCACATCTACAAAATTGTGAATGACTTCAATTTCTTTTTCTATATTAAAATTCTTATACGTTTCTTCTTTTAAATTATTTGATACAGCAGTAAGTACGTCACTTTCATTCATCGAAAAAGTAACCACCGGGCTATAGGTTTTATCCCGGCCTACCAATGTAATATCGGTACCGTGCAAAGTGGTAATTACCGGAATATGCTTGCCCTGCTTTGCCAGTATCTGTTTGGCCATATATGCTGCCGATGCATGAGGGATGGCATAATGCACATGTAATAATTCTACATTATTATTATTGATTACATCCACCATTGTACTGGCCAATGCAGTTTCGTAAGGCGGGTAATCAAACAACGGATAAGTTGGTACCCTTACCTCATGATAAAAAATATTAGCATGAAAGCCACTCAGCCTTACCGGTTGCTGGTAAGTGATAAAATGAATATTATGCCCTTTATCTGCAAGCGCTTTACCCAATTCTGTAGCCAGTACACCACTACCGCCAAATGTGGGGTAACAAACAATTCCAATATTCATATACAAGTGCTTTTAATAATAACAACAGATTTCTGATTGCGAGGTGCAATTTAGTGTATTATTTTTCTCTATCCATTCCGTTCATGTATTGGTAATAAATCATTAAGTTTGTTGATAAACCGGGTATATGTTTAATAAGAAAAATATTTTGGCAGCAACATTCCTTTTAGCTTCAATCGTTGCTTTTTCGCAAGATGCAGATTCCGTAATGATAAAAAAGATAACTGACGATATATTGCTTAACGGCAAAGCTTATGATAATTTGCGGATACTATGTAAATCAGTAGGGCAAAGGCTTAGCGGCAGTGCCGGCATGTATAACGGAGAGGAGTGGGGTGCCACTACATTAGACAATGCAGGAGCAGAAAAAGTTTACCGCCAGCAATGCATGGTACCACATTGGGTACGGGGCGCAAAAGAGGAGGCCCGTTTTAAAAGCGGCAAACGGAGTATGGATCCGTCTTTTAATATCCTGGCATTGGGTAATTCTGCAGGTACGGGAAAAGATGGCGTATTGGCAAAAGTGATAGAAGTAAAAAGCTATGACGAACTGAATAAAAGAAAAGATGAAGTAAAAGACAAGATTGTATTTTATAATTATCCATTTAATAAAACTTTGTTGAAAGGTGCTTATGGCGATGCCGTAAAGTTTAGAGGTGGAGGAGCATCGGCTGCTGCAAAATATGGCGCAGTGGCTGTAATTGTTCGATCTGTTACGGCTGCTTATGACGATAATCCGCATACAGGAGCATTACGCTACAATGATTCATTTCCAAAAATTCCTGCTGTAGCAATCAGTACTAAAGGTGCAGATGAATTGAGCAGGCATTTAAAAGGGAAATATGCAGCAGATAATTTTTTTATAAGAACCAATTGCATAATGTTGCCCGATACCATTGGCAATAATGTGATTGGTGAAATAAGGGGTTCCGAATTTCCGGATGAGATCATCACTATCGGCGGGCATATGGATAGCTGGGACCCGGCCGAAGGCGCCAATGATGATGGAGCAGGCATGGTACAGAGCATTGAGATATTAAGGGCATTTAATGCCATTGGCTATAAACCCAAACGTACTATACGGATTGTTTTATTTGCTAACGAAGAAAACGGTTTACGTGGCGGAACAAAATATGCAGAAGAAGCAAAGACAAAAAAAGAAAAACATATTATGGCAATGGAAAGTGACGGAGGATCGGAATATCCCCGTGGCTTTGGATGCGGCATGACCAAGGCACAATATGCAAAAGTAGAAGGCTGGAAAAAATATTTTGAACCTTATGATGCCGATAAATTTTCTTTTAGTGAAGGCGGCGGCGGTGGAGCAGATATCGGGCCGCTGCAAACTAATTTTAAAACAGCGCAATTTGGATTACATACCACAGGCCAGCGTTATTTTAATTTTCATCACTCAGCTATTGATGTTTTTGAAAATGTAAATGCACAGGAATTGCACCTTGGTGCAGCAGTTATGGCTGCAATGGTTTATTTGGTTGATAAATACGGATTATAATTATCTTACAAAAAAAATACAATTATGGATGACATTAAAGCCCCGGATCCGGTTAAGCCATTACCTAAAAAGGCAAACGGGTTTAAAAAATTTGTGCGGTGGTTTACATTTATTTTATTGGTGGTGCTGTTACTGTTTGGCTATTGGAAATATTATTATACTTACAGTGATGGTTACAGAAGTGGCCTATTGCAAAAACTGTCTCATAAAGGGAATATTTTTAAAACCTACGAAGGTGAACTGGTCCAGCGCAGCATAGTGTCAACAGCTAATGTGGGAATTGCATCTGAAAAATTTTATTTTTCTATTGCAAACGACAGTGTTGCTAAAGCAATGCAGAATTTTGAAGGGAAAAATGTGAAACTACACTATGAGCAGAAAAACGGCACTCTTCCATGGCGTGGCGAAAGTGAATATATAGTAGATGGGGTAGAGCTTGATAATAATCCTTAAACTATTAACCTTGTATTAAAAATATAACCGGCTTTTTATGAAAGTCGGTTTTTTCATTTCTCCAATCAGCAATAGTTTTTGTTTTTACGTACTCATTAGTTCCTGTAAGTTCTGCTGCAATACAAAATTTTGTGGCGGGTTTGCAGGTTTTTAAAATTGTTTCAATAAGCTGGTTATTACGGTAAGGGGTTTCAATAAAAATTTTGGTACTGTTGTTTTTTTCAGATGCGCCTTCCAGCTCTTTAATACGTTTTATTCTTTCCATATTATCAATAGGCAGGTAGCCAATAAATTCAAATTGCTGGCCGTTCATACCACTTGCCATTAGTGCCAGCAGTATCGAACTTGGTCCTACCAGAGGTTTTACTGTTACGTCAAGCTGTTGCGCTACAGCAATTAAAATTTGTCCCGGGTCGGCAATACCCGGGCAACCTGCTTCGCTGATAATGGCAATATTTTTTTCTTCCTTTATTTTTTGTTTGAACGTAGCCGTTAATTCTTCTTCGGCTTTATGTATAGTAAACCATTCGTAATCGTCAATTACAATTTCTTTACAAATACTTTTTAAAAACCGTCTTGCTGTTCTTTCGTTTTCTGCAAAAATTACCCGGCAGTTTTTTACGGCACCAATAATATACGGAGGAATAGTTTGTGTGGCAGCTTCATCCAGCACCGAAGGAATTAAATAAACAACAGGCTTCATTATCTTGCTTTATAAAAATTTATTTATACAACCAGTTTGGTTTCTTTATCGCCATATAAACTTATGGTAGCTGCAATTACGGCATAGCCCGGTGCAAGCACCCAACCTAAAAATGGAATCAGGTGCATAAGGTAAAAAATCATGCCGTTACCAATTGCAAGGCCTTTATGTTTGCCAATAAAAGCAATGCTTTGCGATGTAGATAATTTATGCCTTTCGCAACTATAATCCAGCATGGAAAAACCAAGGTAGTAACATTCCACCATCAGTGCAATTAATGGAGTTATCCAGCCAATCACCGGAATAAATGCTAAAATAAAAATTGAGATTGCATAAACAGTTTGCCATAACATGTTACGCAGCGCAATACGGATACCTCTTACAATATCTTTAATTAATTGGGTAAAGCTGAATGGAAAATCTTTGCCTTCCATTATGGCTTCTGTTTTTTCACTTAAATAAGCAAACAACGGGGAGCCAATAATAAGGAAGAGGTATTTAAATAAAGAAAAATAAAACAGCATTAAAACCATGTGCAGCATTATTTGTGCAAAAATGATAAACCAGCTTAACCAGCCATTTTGCATTTTTTGAAACCAGTCTTTAACTCCGGTTTTCAATAACATAAAGTCAATGGCATAGTTGCTCGACTTCCAGAAAAAATAAATACCCACGCAAAAAAGAAGGGCATATATCAAACCGGGGATAAATATCCATTTCCACAAACGGTGCTTAATAATAAACCGGTGTGTTTGAAAATATGCCTGTATGGCTGTTATGATTTCTTTGAGCATGCTTGTTTACTCTTATTGGCTATTCTTTATTTTTGCTTTAAAGTTAAAGATATAATGAAGAAATTACCAATAGAATTTTATGACAGGAAAGATGTGGTGCAGATTGCAAAAGACCTATTAGGTAAAATAATAATTACAAAATTTAACGGCCTTGTTACAAGCGGTAGAATTGTAGAAACTGAAGCATATATTGGACTTACTGATAAAGCCTCTCACTCTTTTGGCGGTAAACGCACAGCACGTAACGATCATATGTATGCATTACCAGGCACGGCATATGTTTATATCTGTTATGGTATGCATCATTTGTTTAATGTAGTTACTAATAAAAAAGATATTCCCGATGCGGTTTTAATAAGAGCAGTAGAGCCGCTGCAGGGTATTGATATAATGCTGCAACGTACCGGTAAAATAAAATTAGATAATACTTTAACAAAAGGGCCGGGCAATGTTGGTAAGGCGATGGGTATTTCAAAAGAGCATTCAGGATTACATTTATCGGGTAATACAATTTTTATTGGGGAAGATGATTGGAAAATTAAAAACAATATTGGAGCAAGTAAACGTATTGGTGTAGAAAGTGCCGGCCTTGCTGCTTTATATCCCTACCGGTTTTTTATAAAAGGGAATAAATATGTAAGCGGTTATCCCAATAAATAAAATTGGTTCAATAAAATAAAATATCCTGAACTAAGTTGCCGCAAAAAATACGTACAACTCTAGAATTTAGGACAAGGAATTCCTTTGTTCTCAGCTGGCTGTTTAATATAGATCAAAGAAATTTCGGAACCGCCACGGGTGTTGGTAGCAGCTTTTAAACTGGAGATATTCATATCGTAACTGGCACCAATTCTTAACCCGCCAAATTCAAGCCCTATATATGGTACCACTGCATCATTAAAACGTACCCAGCTACCCAAATAAACACTGGTTGGTTTTTCCTGGTCCTGGTTTAAATTAGCTGCAATGGCAGCACCAATAGTAGTTTCACTTGCTTTATTTTGTATTTGATGAATTACAGAACTATGAATGGTTATCACATCACTTACAGGAAAAGAACCACCACCATGCACTGTAATACGGCCGCTTAAAAACCAGTTTTTATCTTTAAAACTAACTTTTGGCCTGTTGATATGGTACATTGATACACCAGCATAATAGTTGTTGATACCATTGCTTGAACCGGAGTATAATACACCGGCATTTACATCAAAATAGCTTTGGTTACTGCCATTTGTTAAAATATCCGTGGTGGTACCCGTAAACCCGTTTTGGGTAAGCATATCTTCAAAAGTTAATTTGGTAATATCTAAATTTAAGCTGGAATAAGTTGCCTG
>JAYVJU010000149.1:0-6373 GCA_043769035.1 Ferruginibacter sp. | reverse complement strand
GGATTGTATAATAGATAAATGCCCCTTGAAAATCTATCTATTTCCGTATTTAGAAAACTGTCAAAATTTCTATATACATTACTCTGTATTATAGTATAAAATCCCTACCTTTGCTGCCCGTTAAAAAGCGGGTTAACAATTTTATTTAAAACAAAAATCAGGGAAATGAGCAACTACGAATTGATGGTGATTTTTACCCCTGTGCTATCTGAAGAGGAATTTAAAGCCGCTCAGAAAAAATACATGGACCTCGTTAAAGATAACGGTGGAGAAGTGGTGCACAGCAATGCCTGGGGACTAAAATCACTGGCCTATCCAATTGCCAAAAAGACCACCGGTCTTTACTGGGTAATGGAATACACAGCGCCAACCAGCTTCAATGAAAAGTTGAAAATTCAACTTTTACGTGACGAATCACAGATGCGTCACATGTACACTGTACTCGATAAATACGCCGTCGACTACAATAACAAAAAGAGAAGTGGCGGTAAATTTACTAACCAAAAAGCGGAGGCATAATCATGGCAAAAAATGAAATAAAATATCTTACTGCCATTAAGCAGGAGAAGCGCCCAAAAAAATACTGCCGCTTTAAAAAAATGGGTATCCATTATATTGATTATAAGGATGCTGAATTTTTGAAAAAGTTCATTAACGAACAAGGCAGGTTATTACCACGCCGTATTACCGGAAACTCTTTAAAGTTTCAGCGTAAAGTGGGTGATGCTGTTAAAAAAGCCCGTCAAATGGCTATTTTACCTTACGTTACAGATTTATTAAAATAACCCCCATCCCCTAAAGGGGGGAAAGGAGGAAATTTAAACGAAACAATTATTTTTCACCACCCTAATCCCGATAGCAATCGGGAGAAAGCCCTTAAGTGAGGTTGGGTAAAAATGCAAAACAATGCAGGTAATATTAATACAGGATGTAAATAATTTAGGGGGTACTAACGAACTGATAACTGTAAAAAACGGTTACGGACGTAACTACCTTATCCCTCAAAAATTAGCTGTTGAAGCCAGTCCTTCCAATGTGAAAATGATGGAAGAGAAGAAAAAACAACAAGCTAAAAAAGAAGCTAAATTATTAGCTGAGTTAAACAGTGTAATTGCTGTTTTACAAAACGGCGCTTTAAAGCTGGGTGCTAAAACCGGTACAAGTGGTAAAATATTTGGTAGCGTAACTTCTGTTCAGGTAGCAAAAGCTATTAAAGAACAAAAAGGCTACGAAATTGACCGCCGCCGCATCAGCATTATTGATGAAGTAAAAGAATTGGGTACTTATAAAGCAAAAATTGACTTTGGTAATGGTAACGAAACTGAAGTTGAATTTGAAGTAGTAGCTGAGTAATACCAAATCCTCAGGTTATTTAAAAGCCCTTGTTGCAATATTGCAACAAGGGCTTTTAAGTTTTATACAACAAGAAAACACTTTCTGGCACTACACTGCAGCAGGTTTTGAGGGATTTTACCAGGGCTGTAAAAATATATTGTAACTAATTTTCAAATATTTGGCTAATCCCATCTTCGTAATTATATTTGCAGACCTTTTTTAAGGAAGAAACCCTATTTAGTAACAACCAAAAATTTCTATTTTATGGCTGTAAAAATGAGACTGCAAAGACATGGCTCAAAAAAGAGACCATTCTATTTCATCGTAATCGCAGACGGCAGAAGCCCACGTGATGGTAAATTCATTCAAAAATTAGGTACGTACAACCCTTTGACGGTTCCTGCAACAATTCAGGTAGATCGTCAAAAAGCATTGGACTGGCTGCAAAAAGGTGCTCAACCCACCGATACTGTACGCCGTATCCTTTCGTTTAAAGGTGTACTGTACTTAAAGCATTTACTGCGTGGCGTTGGCCTCGGTTTGTTTGATGAAGCAGCAGCTATGGAGAAGTTTACAAAGTGGAGCGTTGAGCATGATGCTCATATCGCAAAACGCCAGGGTGCACATAAAAAGGCACGTATGGACAAACGTAATACTCCCATAGTACGCAAAGTTGCAGAAGCCCCAGTAGCAGTAGCTGCTCCAGCAGAAGCACCGGCAGAAGAAACCAAAACAGAAGAATAAGTAACCTCTGTTCCGTTAATTCTTTTAAGTTCCGTTAATTTTTAGCGGAACTTTTTTTTGGCAACAAACTGAAGCAAAGCTGTCAACATCGTTGTGTCACTCACTTGTACGGCATACCTTTATTGAGCTTTTATCGCAGCGTAGATTGGTAATATGTATCTTCTAAATTGCTTTGCAATATACCATCAACAATTAAACTATTTTTGCAAAACATAAATATCTCATCAAACACACTACAAATAAATGAATCAGCTTAGATATAGAAATATTCTTCTATTAATACTAGTGTCTTCATTCTTTAGCTGTAATCAAAAAACTTATAAAAATGCAGCAGGATTAAATTCAATTGTTACCGGAGTAGATAAATTGGAAATTTACTTTTACAGGGAGAATGATACATTGAAAACAATTGTTACACAAAAAGAAAGTATAAATATTATTAATGCTTTAGTTGATGGTAAGGTTGATGAAAGTATAGAACAGTGCAAACCTTCTGGCAATATTCTTTTCTTTAAAAAAAATAAAATTATTTTTGAAAGCTATTTTTCTATAGCAAATACAAACAATAATAAATGTCAACAATTAAGTTACTTTTTAGCTGGGCAGACTTATAATACACAATTAACTTATCAAAGCGGAATGTTTCTCTCGGAATTATCTAATGATTTGCAAACTAAATAAATAATGCATTTTATACGCTACAAGCCCCAAACAATAAACTACAAAAATTCTAATGGCTGAATATTTCAAAATAGGCAAACTTGCCGCCAGCACCGGCTTAAAAGGCGAATTGGTTTTACAACATAACCTCGGCAAAAAAACATCGCTAAAGGGTTTAGAAGCCATTTTTTTAGAAGAAAAAAAAGATTGCTTTATCCCATACTTTATACAATCCTCACAAATAAGAAGCAATACAGAAACCGTAATAAAATTAGAGGGCGTGGATATTATGGAAGCAGCCCGTAAACTTACTCCAAAAGAAGTGTGGCTTGCAGAAGAAGACTTTAAAAAATTCGCTACTAAATCATCACCTATTGCCATGCTTGGTTTTATGATGGTAAACGATGGTGAAGAGATCGGTATAATAGAAGAAGTTATTGAACAGCCACACCAGATACTCTGCAGCATTACTTACAACGGTAAAGAGGCTTTGATTCCCATTCACGAAGACAGCCTGGAAAAAGTTGATCAAAAAAATAGAAAAGTATTTGTCACGCTACCCGATGGGTTATTGGAAATTTATAAATAATATCTCTGCGCCACTGCGTGCCAATTTCATTTCTTCATGCTCAAAACAAATTTCGTAAATTAGTAGTGTGAACACTCCGCAACGCATCATAGCTCATTTCGATCTCGATTCATTTTTTGTATCGGTAGAAATACTGAACAATCCCTCATTAAAAGATAAGCCCGTAATTGTTGGCGGCAGGGACCGTGGTGTGGTGGCAGCATGCAGTTATGCAGCCCGTAAATTCGGCATCCATTCCGGAATGCCATCAAAAAAAGCATTTCAATTATGTCCGCATTTAATTGTGGCCAATGGCAGCAGGGGAGAGTACAGTAAATACAGCCGCTGGGTTACACAAATTATTGCAGCAAAAGCACCGCTGTTTGAAAAAGCTTCTGTTGATGAATTTTACATTGATCTTACCGGGATGGAGAAATTTTTTAATCCGCTGCAATGGACGATCGATCTGCGGCAGGAGATCATTGATGAAACCAAACTGCCCATTTCATTTGGGTTGGCCAGTAATAAAATGATGGCAAAAATTGCCACCGATGAGGCCAAGCCCAACGGTTATTTACAAGTGCCTTTTGGAAAAGAAAAAGAATTTTTAGCGCCAATGCCTGTAAGTAAAATTCCGGGAGTGGGGCAACATACCTACGATGCGTTGAAAGCAATGGGGATTACTTTAATTAAACACATCAGTGAAAGAAAGGTGGAAGAACTGGAAGAGCGTTTGGGTAAATGGGGAGTTGACCTCTGGTATAAAAGCCATGGCATACATGACCGTGAAGTATCACAATATCATGAAGCAAAATCAGTTTCTACAGAACATACTTTTGATGAAAATAAAACCGACATTAATTATTTAATGAGTGAACTGGTAAGGATGGTGGAAAGGATTGCCTACGAATTACGGCAGGATGGAAAAGTGGCAGGATGTGTGGCTGTTAAAATACGTTACCCCGATTTTGAAACCACATCCCGGCAAACCACTATTGATTATACCTGTGCCGATGATGAAATTATTCCGGTTGCAAAAGAATTGTTTAACAAACTATGGAAAAAAGGCCAGCCGGTACGTTTGCTCGGCGTTCGGTTAAGTGAATTGACAAACGATGCTGTGCAAACTAATTTGTTTGATGATGTGGAACGGAAAAATGATTTGTATAAAGCAATAGATAATGTAAAGCAACGGTTTGGAAAGGCTTCGGTAAAAAGGGCTTCTTCAAACTAAAGACTTATAATCATTCCCTATCTATCAAATCGTAAAGTGTTTTCTTTTCTAAAATTTTTAATGTGGCATCTCTTGTAAAAGCCATAGCTTTATTTAGTCCGCAGGTAGCCTCGTTACAATCTTTACACTTTTCATAAAAATTTAAACTTACGCAGGGTATCATCGCTATTGGCCCATCTACAATACGAATAGCAAATGCTAATGTTGTTTTTTTGGGAGAGTTTGCCAGGAAATATCCGCCACCCTTACCCTTCTTACTGTCTAACACGCCTTTGTTTTTTAACTGTAAAAGGATGCTTTCCAAAAATTTAATGGGTATTTTTTTTCTTAAGGCAATTTCCGAAATTAATACAGGCCCTTCGCCGTATTTAGAGGCAAGGTAACCAAGGGCTTTTAGTCCGTATTGTGTTTTTTTACTCAGCATGGCAATTAAATATAACCAAAGATAAAAAATATTTTATAATAGTAGTCTATTTGTTTGATAGAGTAATTATATTTGCAGCCTAAAACAACCAATATGAGTTTACGATTAGGGGATATTGCTCCCAACTTTAAAGCAAAAACATCTTTAGGCGAAATTGATTTTTATGAATATTTAGGGGATTCATGGGGGATACTTTTTTCCCATCCTGCAGATTATACACCCGTTTGTACAACCGAACTGGGACGTACAGCGGCTTTAAAAGATGAATTTGCAAAACGCAATGTAAAAGTATTGGCATTAAGTGTTGACCCGGTGGATAAACATTTAGGATGGATCAGTGATATCAATGAAACACAGCATTGCTCAGTAGAATTTCCAATTATAGCTGATGACAGCCGTGAAGTATCAACTTTATACGACTTTATTCATCCTAATGCATCTGCTACCGCAACTGTTCGTTCGTTAGTGGTTATAGGGCCAGATAAAGCGGTTAAATTAATCATTACTTACCCTGCATCTACCGGAAGAAATTTTGTAGAAGTATTACGTGTGGTAGATTCTTTACAGCTTACAGCAAACTATAGTGTAGCTACACCAGCTAACTGGGCGGCAGGTGAACGGGTTATTGTAGTACCTGCAGTTAGTACCGAAGATGCAATAAAGAAATTTCCTAAAGGACTTGACATTGTAAAACCTTATTTGCGTTATACACCGCAACCAAATATTGACTGATTTTTTCTGGGGTTTAGTTTTATGGCCGTTCGTAATGAACGGCTTTCTTATTTTTAGCCCCGGTTCGTGGCACACGAAACGTTCGCTGCTTTCTCAAACATAATCTGTAAATTGTAAAATGCCGCTGGTACAACGCAAATCCTATCATACCACCAATAAAATTTATTTTTTTACAGCCACTGTTCATAAGTGGTTGCCTTTACTTATCCAGCAAAATAACCAGCAGTTAATTATTGACTATTTGAAAAAACTATGCGAAGAGGATTTACTTATCGTGTATGGTTTTGTACTAATGCCTAATCATGTACATATAATTTGGCAGCAAAACAGGTTAAATGGTAAAGAAACGCCGCAAGGAAGTTTTTTAAAATATACAGCACATGAGTTTTTAAAAAAACTGAAGGTGTCGGGACAATCATTTTTATACGAAGTAAATGCGGCAAATAAAAAACATGAAATATGGCAACGGGATTCGTTGAGTATTGAAATATACAGCCGCAGTGTAGCGGTACAAAAATTACAGTACATACATTTTAATCCGGTGAGTACAAAATGGCTTTTGGCAAAAGATGATATATTATTACTGGTCGTCGGCAAGGTATTATGAAACAGGGGTGGATGATTTTGGTTTTTTAAGTAATTTGTATAAAGTTTTTGATGGGGATTAAAGGCCAAT
>JAYVJU010000148.1:0-15212 GCA_043769035.1 Ferruginibacter sp. | reverse complement strand
AACCGATCACTATGGTCACTTTGATTATAACAATGGCATTCGTTTAGGAAGAGCGCTTGAAAAATACCGTCTGGCTTGGTTAGAAGATATTGTATCATGGGAATACACTGATCAGTATAAAAAAATGTCGGATGCATTAGAAACACCTATACTTACAGGAGAAGATATTTACTTATTAAAAAACTTTAAACCACTTATAGATGCTAGAGCTGTAGATATTGTTCATCCTGATTTAGCATCTTCAGGAGGTTTGTTAGAAACAAAAAGAATAGGTGATTATGCCGAAGAGTATGGTATAGCTATGGCTATGCACCAGGCTGGTACGCCGGTTTCCTTCATGGCCAATGTACACTGTGCAGCTGCCACACAAAATTTTTTAGCACTGGAACATCATTCTGTAGATCTGCCTTGGTGGGAAAGTTTAGTAAATACAACTGATGGAAGAAAACTAATCACTAAAGGATTTGCAAACCTACCATTAACTGCACCAGGCTTAGGCATTGAATTAAATGAAGAAGTGCTGAAACAACATTTGCATTCATCTGATAAAAGTTATTTTGAACCTACAACTCAGTGGAACGAAAAGCGTTCTCATGACAGAATATTCAGTTAACAAATACAGCAGAAAAGTTTCAAACAAAAGTTTAATACCGTTTAAAATATGACGCCGAAAAAACGTTCCGCCATTTTTTACAGTCTTGCTGTTTTATTTGTTTTGCTATCCGTTATTTTTTGGGCATCAGAAAAAATTAATCTATCGGGCTGGTTGCTTACCTTTTTCTTTGTAAGCCTCTCCTTTGCTTTCCGGTATAATGCAGCATTAAAAGGGTTATCATTTACTGTAATAATTTTTGCTGCTGTTACATTGGCTATGTTTCATCCTGCATATTTTTTACAATGGGGCAATCTTAAATTAAGCAGTTTGATCATCCCATTAATTCAGTTACTGATGTTTGGTATGGGCGCCTCCATGAGTGTAAATGATTTTGCTGCCGTTATTAAATCGCCAAAAGGAGTGGTGATTGGTGTAATGAGCCAGTTTATCATTATGCCGTTACTGGGTTTTATATTAGCAAGCCTCACTAATTTTCCGGCAGAAATTGCAGCAGGTATTATTCTCATTGGCTGTTCTCCAAGCGGCCTTGCTTCTAACGTAATGGCATATTTATCCAAAGCCAACCTGGCTTTATCTATCACCATCACTTCTATTACAACATTAATTGCACCTTTTGTTACACCGCTGCTGATGAAACTTTTTGCAGGCGCCTTAATTGAAATTGATGTAATGAAAATGATGTGGGATATTTTTAAGATGATCATTATTCCAATAGGTGCAGGATTAATTTTTAATAAACTGTTAAGTGGCCGGTCAAAATGGCTGGATAAAGCGATGCCTTATGTATCTATGTTAAGCATTGCATTAATTATTACCATCATTACCGCTGCAGGAAGAGAAAGTCTTTTAAAAATAGGTGCCCTTTTAATTGTGGTAGCATTGGTGCATAACAGTTTTGGTTATTTACTGGGCTACTGGAGTGGCCGCTTATTTAAAATGCCCGAAAGAGATTGCCGCACCATTGCTATTGAAGTAGGTATGCAAAACGCAGGTCTTGCATCGGGCATTGCAAAAGAAATGGGAAAGATAGCTACCGTTGGTTTAGCTGCTGCCGTGTTTGGACCATTAATGAATATTACGGGTTCAGCTTTAGCAAGCTGGTGGCACAACCGTTTGCCTAAAGATTATACAGACGAACCTGTACATAAATAAAAAATCATTGATCAAAATACTTGTTGTATGAAAAAATTAAAATCATTCCTTATTGCATTTATAATACTTGCCTGTTGTATGCAATTAAAAAGCCAGCAGGTACAAATATCAAAAGAACAGTTAGTAGCATTAACCTATTTATGGACAGGAGAACGATTTGCTGATGGCCGGCCGAAAGTACCGGATAATATTTTGAAACGAATGAAATCGGTAAGTGTAGAGGAAGCATGGGCTGTTATGAAAAATGCCGGCTATGCCTACCAGGTTGCAGAAGGCTGGATGCAAATAAACCCCGACAGTGTTTTGGCAGGCCGTGCAGTAACGGCTACGTTTATGCCAGGCAGGCCCGATGTATGGAAGGCAATTGATTCCGCCGGAAAGAAAGAGGGAAGAAGGGCTCAAAATGTTTGGGCAGTAGAATTACTGTTGAAAGGCGATGTGTACGTTGCCGATCAATTTGGTGCACACCGCAATGGCCCTACCATTGGCGATAATGTGGGTAATGCCATTTATGCTAAAACAGGAAATGGAATTGTGTATGATGGTGCATTAAGAGATGTGGAAGGCTTAAAAGAAATCGGCGGCTTTACTTCTTACTATACCAGTTATGATCCATCTTATCATAATCCACAAGGAGATTTAACAACAATGATTGTTGGTATCAATCAACCTACACGTATACGAACTGTAACGGTAATGCCCGGAGATATCGTATTAGGCAAGATGGGTGTGGTAACTTTTATTCCGCCCCATCTTGCAGAAAAAGTAGTGAAGACATCGGAGATTGTTCGGTTAAGAGATATGTTTGGCCACCAGCGTTTAAGAGAAGGCAAATACACAGCCGGACAGATAGATACAAAATGGTCAGATGAGATTGAAAAAGATTTTTCCAAATGGCTTAACGATCACATCAATGAATTACCTGTGCCAAAAGAACAGGTGCAGGAATATTTAAAAGAACGTACCTGGTAAAAAATAAAATCATTTATAATGACAAATTCAAGAAGAAATTTTATAAGTAAAGCAGCGATAGCTGCTGCAGTAACACCATTTGCATCATTATCAACTTTTGGGCAGGGTTATCAAACTGCCATTGATAAAACACCAAAAACATCTCCCCCATCAGATTTAAAAATTACAGAAATAAAATGTGGTTATATAAAAGGCAGCCTGTTTGTAAAAGTGTTTACCAACCAGGATATCTGGGGTTGTGGCGAAGGCGTGGATGCCATACCCGGAACCTATCACCTGGTAAAAAATTTTGAACAACGTTTAAAAGGAAAAAATCCTTTAAACGTTCATCGTTTGTTTGAAGACATTCGTAAGAGTGGATTTTTTCAGGGTGCACAATCAGGCATGTATGTGGCTGTGCTTTCTGCAATTGAAACCGCTTTATGGGATATTGCAGGTAAGGCATTAAATGTACCCGTATATCAATTACTGGGTGGAAAGTTTAGAGATAAAGTTAGAGTGTACTGCGATACAGCTTTGTATCAACGCAATTTACCACAGCCAAAAGATTTTGCAGAGGCTGCATTAAAATCAAAACAAATGGGATTCAATGCTATTAAGTTTGATCTAGATCAGGCCAAAGACCCCGGTAAATATGATGCCTATAACTGGACCGCAAGCCCTGCCGAATTACAACGAATGGTTGACCAGATGACAGCAGCACGTGAAGCAGTTGGCCCCAACATTGATATTTGTGTTGACATGCATGGCAGGTACGATGCAGTAACCGGCCAGGCTGTTGCAAAACGTTTAGAACATTTAAACCTGATGTGGCTGGAAGAACCCATACCTGCAGAAAATCCGGAAGCGTATAAATTAATTACCGAATCAACCAGCACACCAATATGTGCAGGAGAAAATCATTACCTGGCTTATGGCTTTAGAAGATTGCTGGAGATTGGTGCTGTAGATATTGTAATGCCCGACCTGCAAAAAGCAGGTGGTTTAGGAGAAGGGCAGCGCATTGCCAATTTGGCTAATTTATATTATGTACCTTTTGCACCACACATGGTAGCTTCGTTTTTAGGTGCTATGGCATCTGCACATGTTTGTGCATCGGTACCAAACTTTTTAATTTTAGAATGGCAATCGTATTTTCATACCGATCCAATGTTTAAAGAAATAGTTCATTATGATGGCGAGTGGGTAAAAGATAGTTTTATCACACTGTCGGAGAAACCAGGCATCGGTGTAGAGATCAATGAAGAGGCCATGAAAAAATATGCTATACCGGGTATTCCATTCTTTGTATAAAAAAATAAATCATTCAGCATTTCTAAATACCATTATTCAACTTAAAAATTTTATTATGAATAATTCCCGTCGTAATTTTTTACAGAAACTTACTGCATCCTTTATTGCAGTACCGCTGTTATCCAAACAAAGCACAGCAGCTTTTGATGACAGGGTAAATGATCTTTTTTACGATGGCCCGGTATTAAGGGTTGCTATTATGGGCCTGGGCAGTTATGGCACCCGTGTAGCCGATGCCATACATGCCTGTACCAAAGTAAAGTTGGTGGGTGCTATCAGCGGTACACCATCTAAACTAACAGCGTGGCAAACAAAATATAATATACCAGAGAAGAATTGTTACAACTACGAAAATTTTGATGCTATAAAAAACAATCCTGATATAGATGCCGTGTATATTATTACACCCAACTCTTTACACAAAGATCAAACCATACGTGTGGCGCAGGCGGGCAAACATGTTATCTGCGAAAAGCCCATGGCATTAAATACAAAAGAAGGAGAAGCAATGATAGCGGCCTGTAAAAAAGCCAATGTAAAATTATTGATCGGTTACCGTATGCATTTTGAATCAAAAACATTAGAGGTCATCCGCATGAGAAATGCAGGCGAGCTTGGAAAAATAATGTTCTTTCAGGGATTAACCGGCTTTAGAATTGGCGACCCCACACAATGGCGTTTGAATAAACAATTGGCTGGTGGCGGATCGTTAATGGATATTGGTATTTATGCTATTAATGGTGCCCGCTATATGGTAGGTGAAGATCCAATTTGGGTAACTGCACAGGAAACAAAAACAGATACCGTAAAATTTAAAGATGGTGTTGATGAAACCATTCAATTTCAATTTGGTTTTGCAAGTGGTGCGGTAGCCTCTTGTTTATCTACCTATGCTATGAATGGATTAGATCGTTTTTACCTGAATGGCCAGAATGGATTTGCAGAAATGCAACCATCTACCGGCTATGGCCCAATAAAAGGCAGAACCAATAAAGGAGAATTAACGCAGGAACATAAAACACACCAAACCGTACAGATGGATGAAATGGCAGCGATAATTCTGGAAGGTAAACAACCTGTTGTTGCAGTTGATGGTGAAGAAGGATTGAAAGACATGAAAATTATTGATGGTATTTATAAAGCTGTAAAAACAGGAAAAAAAATCAGTTTGAATTTATAAATTGCCGCATGAAACAGTTTTGTGTTTTACTCAGTATGCTTCTTTTTATTTCATGCAGTAAAAAAATTGTAGTGGAAAGAACGGCTTATTTTCCAAAACAAATGGAATTGGTGACGGGGGAAATAAATAAGCAAAACATATGGGTGTTTATTTTGGCTGGTCAATCCAATATGGCAGGGAGGGGTATTGTAGAACCGCAGGATACCGTTATCAATCAAAGAATACTATCCATTAATAAAACCGGCCAGTTAATTATAGCTAAAGAGCCGTTACATTTTTATGAACCCAACCTGGCCGGGCTTGATTGTGGTTACTCTTTTGGAAAAACGATGATTAAAAACGTTCCTGATAGTATTTCCATTTTGCTTATTCCCACAGCAGTGGGTGGCAGTTCCATAAGTCAGTGGCTGGGTGATTCTCTTTTCCGTAATGTAAAACTGTTCTCTAACTTTTTAGCTAAAGCAGCAACAGGTAAACAGTACGGAACTATTAAAGGCATTTTATGGCACCAGGGCGAAAGTGATACTAATGAAAGAAATATTCCTCTTTACAGCGAAAGGCTTTCATTATTGTTTAACAGGTTTAAGTCAGCTATTGGCAATGATAATTTGCCAATACTGCTCGGAGAGCTGGGGAGTTTTTCAAAAAATAAAAAAGGCTTTGAATTAATCAACAAAGCCATTCATAATTACTCAGTGCAAGATGCTAATACTGCTGTTATTTTTTGCGGCGATTTAAAACACAAAGGCGATAGTTTGCATTTTAATTCAAAAGCACAACGAACAATGGGCAAAAGATTTGCTGAAGCATATGTAAATAAATATCTAAAACAATAAAACCTTGTTTACTGGATGAGCACTTTTTTTCCGGTATGCATGGCCTCGTAAATAGCTGTAATAATTTTTACATCTCTTCTTCCCATTTCTCCCGGAACAATACTGTTTTGCTTATTTTTTACAGATAATGCGATACCATCCATTTGTTTTGCCTGCTGCGACAATGGAGCATGTGAAATTATTTTACCATCAGCTGTATTCCCTTTAAGCCCAGCGTAATAAAACGCAGGATTCAATTCAAACCAACCATTTTCAGCCTCTGCCTTAATTCTGTTTGCACTGCCGGAATAACTGGTGCTGCATGCTGCAATCATTCCATTGGGCATTTCCATTTGCCAGTCCAGCGTTTCTTCTATATCAGTAAATTTTTCTTTATCAATTACAGGAAATGTTTGTGCGGTAACTGCAACAGGTTCCATACCCGTTATATACATTACTCCCTGCAGGCAATAAATTCCCAAATCCATTAATGGCCCGCCACCAGAATATTTTTTATCTAAACGCCATTCACCTTTAACAGATGGTTGTAAAAATTCAGTAACAATTTTTTTTATTTCGCCATATTCTTTTTGTGTGCCCATTCTTATCATATCCAAATGATAAGGGTCAAAATGTAAACGATAACCGATGGATAAAAACTTGCCAGCTTTTTTACAGGCGGCTATCATTGCATCACAATCGGCAACAGTTAAAGCCATTGGCTTTTCGCAGATAACATGTTTACCTGCCTGTGCTGCACGGATGGTATATGCTGCATGCATACTGTTGGGCAGTACTACATACACAATGTCAATATCCGGGTTGTCTTTTATAGTATCGAAATTATCGTAGCTGTAAATATTTTTATCTGGGATATTGTATTTCTCTTTCCATGCTGCAGCTTTAGATGGTGTGCCGGTTACAATACCTGCTAAATAGCAATGCACTGTTTGCTGCAATGCAGGCGCTAATTGCCCGGCTGCATAAGTACCTAAACCCACCAGTGCCACTCCTAATTTTTTATTACTCATTGTTTTTTATTAAAAATATCACTGCTGCCGTAACGGTTTAGTTGTAAAATTTTTCCTTCAGCCAAAAACTCTATATTTAAAAACTCTGCATCAGAATAAAATTTATTTACAGCAGCTGCTTTTAATGGGTAACTATTCCATGCAGAATAATAAAGTACCAGCTTATTATTTGCTGCTTTTAGTTCAATACTATTTCCCTTTGCATTTGTATATTGGCCGGTATAGTTTTTAAGAATGGTATCATCTACTTTAATATCCGGCTTTTCAAAAATAAACTGCAAGCCCCTGTTGTATGTTTCGCTTTTAGTACCGGAGTGGCCGGTGTTTTCCAGTACTTTGGAGCGGATGGTTACGTTACTGTAATTTTTACTACTTATGTAATTGCTGAATTTTACAAATGAATTGCTGTTTCTTTCCACATCACCCACTGTTAAATAAAGCCGGATGGGGTTATTTAGTTTTGTTGCATCAAACTGCTTTTCATATTTGTACAACACTTCTCTATCCCAGCCAATAGCAGGGCTTGCGGCTGCATACCCTATAAACATTTGGGTATGTGTAAGCATTGTATAAAGTGTAAACAAACCGCCTAAAGAACAACCCATTAATGTTCGGTTGTCGCTATCCGCTTTGTAATTGTTTTCTATAAAAGGAAACAGTTCATCCTTCATAAACTGTAAAAAATTATCTGCCCCACCACTTTGTATTTGTCTTGCTTCATTTGTTGGTGTGTAATCTCTTGCCCGTAAACTATCCGCATTGGGTTTTTCACCTCCCCATGTAACACCTACTATAATTACTTCGGGAATAAACCCATCATAATATTGCTGGCCATAAATAGATTTTACCAATGGAAAATCCCATTGCGAATCCATTACATATACCACAGGATATTTTTTATTACTGTTTCTATGGCCGCCGGGTAATAAAATATGCAGTTCATATTCCTGCCCTGCTACAATTGCAGAAGTAATTTTTCTAACTTCAGTACCCGGTATGGTTACAGCAGGGTGCTGTGCTTTTACAAGAAAAGATGTAAAGACAATTGCAAGAAATAAAAAGAGAGATTTCATTATATATTTTTTACTGCTTAAAATATTTTTTTGCAAATGCTAAAAAGAATGGCCAGTTAGGCCCAACTGTGTGGCCGCCATTATGCTGGCGGAAAGCAATATCTCCACTGTCGAGCAATGTTTGTTCAGCGGGGTATTCGGTTGTACCCAAATCTTTTTTACCAAGCAATGTATAAACCGGCCCTGCATGTACACCGCCGAGAAACATTCCTTTAGCATCCACCCATTTACCTTCTACATTGGGAGAACCTGAACTGATGAATACAGGACGGGGTGCACACATTGCTACCAGTTCATGTGCATCAACCGGTAAATCATTTTGTGTTAAAGGATTTGCTGCGTACTTAATAAAGTTGCCTGCAAACCAGTGATATTCTCCGCTTGAAGCAAGGTTCTCAACCTGCTCGCCATAAATGCGGCGTAAAATTTTTGCGCCTCCTGCACCGGATGAACCAATACAACCAATAGCAATTCTTGGCTCAAAGGCCATTGTAACTAATGCGGCTTTACCATATCTTGATAAACCTTCAATAGCAATTTTTTTTGCATCAACAGTTGCATCAGTTTCAAAATAATCTATTGCACGGCTGGCACCCCATGCCCATGCTCTTAATGCACCCCAGTCATCTGGTTTTCTATATTGTCCTTTATTGCATAACCCAATAATGCCTTGTGTTAATCCTGCACCGTTATCAGCCTGGTAACTGGTAGGTACTATTATTGCAAAGCCCCATCCTTTTTCCAGCACTTGTTCCTGCCAGTTTTTTTGCACCACTGTCCCAGCCGGTGGTGGTGGTAACCGAAACCCTGCAGGGAAAATAAAACCAAACTCCATTATTACCGGAACAGGCTTTGCATTATTTTTTGGTGTGGTGAGTGAAAGTTGTATATCCACTTTCAGTTGCGGATACAATGAATTATCTACATGCCCCAATAAATTTTTTGTAACAGCTGCAATACCTCCAATGGTTGTATCAATCGTACTGGTAACTTCCCATATTACTTTCGGTGTATTCTTTGGCACACGGCCATAAATTTCTTTAGTAAAGTCTTCTGCAATTTCAGGCCTTCTTTTATTCCACCATGTTTTGGCATCAGTTACTTTTTTACCATTTTTTAAAACCAATGGATCGGGCAATGATGTGTACTGTGTTGCTTTGGCTTCATCGCTGTTAGCAGCATTAGGTGCAGATGGATTACCGGAAGGGCCGGGTCTTTTATCAGCAATGTTGATATTGATTTGCGAAAGCATGTTTGTATAATCATTCTGCGTTGCCTGCTGTTGTGCTTTGGCAGCTTTATCATTAGTTTGCCATGTTCTGATATGTTCAGCCACTTCAATCATCGGTGCAATCATGATATCTTTTTCCTGCTGCTTTATGTAAGCAAGAATTTTTCGGTGGTCTTCAATGGTAACATTTAAACTGTTGCCACCACCTACACCATGAAATAAAATAACCAGTAACGAGTTTGTTGTAATTGCTTTATCCACCCATTCTTTCATTTGCTCAAAGCTGTGATTGTTTACCACATAGCAATCGGTATTATACAAATCCACTTCATTTATTTTATGCATTTCATTACGTACGGCTCTTGCTGCAATAAAATCAGATTTCATACCGTTTATAAATAACGAATCGTCAATTTTCATGTCGCCGCAGGTAAAGGCAAAGGTTCTTTTTAATTTTCCATCCAGCGACTGTAAAAACAAATTCGTCATTCGTACTTCGTTCTCCATACGCTGCACAGAATAATTTCTTAAATCATTTTGTTTGCTTACCCACTCTCTACCAGTACCACCAACGCAGGGATGAAATAAGGTATGGTTGCCCAGTTCATGCCCGGTTACCGCCATTTTTTTCCAGTCATTCAAACGGGTTTGCATGGAATTGGAAAATGCGGTGATATAAAACGTAGCTTTTAAACCCAATGAATCTAAAACGGGCACTGCATTATCCAGGTGTTCATTAATTGCATCGTCGTAAGTAATTACTACAGCAGCTTTTTTCCCACGCCATGCTGGGTTTCCTAATTGTGCAACTGTATTCAATGAAGCTATACATGCAATTAGAAAAAATATTTTTTTCATTTACTATTTTTATTTTGTTACCAGCATAAGTATCTTAATTTAACTTCATAGGCGTCGCACTCTTGTACTGTATCGCCTTATTCATCTTTTTAAAACCACATAAGGCACATCAGTCATTAAAGAAATACAAAAAGGAACACAGTATTTTCTTCTTATGTTTCTTATATGTCTTATGTGGTTCAACTATTTTATCCTTCGTATCACTTATCTATTTGAAAAGGAGAAGCCGGCAGACCTTTCTTGTTATATAAATTTGGATTCACCGGATTATCTGCCCATGCATAACGAACATAGATTGGATTGGCAACTGCATCACTCCACACAATTATTTTATCACCTTCTATTTTTGTTTGTGCCCATACAAATTTTTTATCCGCACCAGCAATGGCAAATTCTTCCGGGTCTTCGTTATCATTGGTAGTTAAACCACTTCCTGTATTGCTAAAGCTGATGATGATTTTATTGCCTTCTGTTATATGCGATTGATAAAGCGGCCCTGAGTGAACAATCTTTTCACCATACGCCAATTTCATTGCAGCTAAAGCAAGGCGTTCACCTACATCTTTTTTATTATCAGGATGAATGTCGTTCCACTCACCTAAATCAATAGCAACTACCATTGCTGTATTGGGCACTGCTAACGATTTCAATTGCGATTCTCTCAGCATTGCCCAACCACTTTCTGAAGGCAGGTAATTATAATCCATAAAGCCGGGAAGTTGTACAAAGAGAAAAGGCTGCGTACCTGATTGCCATTTATTTCTCCAGTCAGTAATTTGTGCCGGTTGTAATTTTGCATATTCTTCTGCACGGCCAGCATTGCTTTCTCCCTGATACCAGCAAAAACCTTTGATAGTATAATTTATTACAGGAGCTACCATTGCATTGTATAAAGCAGCAGGTTGCAGGTGTGCAGCAATGCTAACGCCGCCACCGCCACCAATTCCCGGTTGATATACTTCGCCAACTTTATAATGCCATGTTCCTTTTAAATCAATGGTATCGCTGCCAGAAAAAATGCAATATGGTTTATCGGGAACAAACCCGCCCTTACCAGCATTATTGGTTACTTTAATAACAAAAATATTTTTACCGGCTTTTAATACATCTGCAGGAACATTATATCTTCTTTGAGGATACTGATAGCCGGTACCGCCAACCTGTTTTCCATTTATATATAATACATCCGCATCAATAATTCTTCCTAAAAAAACTTTTGCTGCTATACCAATCATAGAAGCAGGTATATCAATTTCTTTTCTGTACCATACTACGCCGTTCAAATCTTTTATGCCCTGGTCTTCCCAATAGCCGGGAATGTTGATTGACTTCCAGCCGGTCGGATTATAATTTATATCGTACCAGGGTTTGGCCCCTGTCAATCCTTTATCCACTGTTTTTCTGAATACACTATCTGAAGAAGGCCTTCGGTTTAATCTGTTGATGGAATCAGTTTCTTTATTTTTTTGAATAGTATTTATAATTGTTGAAAAATCTTTTAAGCCTTCTTCACTCGTCCATGCTTCAATAGGTGTGCCGCCCCAACTGGCATTGATAATACCAATGGGCACCTGATATTTTTCATACAATTTTTTTGCAAAAAAATATGCCACAGCAGAAAAGGGCCTTACATCTTCGCCAACAGCATACTTCCATATCCCCGAAGGCAGGTTTGCCTGCGGCCCTTGCAGACTGGTAACAGTGGGCACTAAAAACTGCCTGATATTACTGTTATTGGCTTCGGCAATTTCTTTTGCATAAGCTACATCATGAATGTTTAATTGATGCACCATATTACTTTGACCGCTGCAAAACCAAACATCTCCAAATAAAATATCTTTTAGTACAATTTTATTTTTTCCGGTTATAATCATGTTGTGCGGCCCGCCAGCTTTTACCGGAGCAACTGTAACAGCCCAATTGCCATTTGCAGTTGCTTTTGTTTTGTATGTTTTGTTATTAAGTTGTACAGTAATTTTTTCGCCAGCAGAAGCCCAGCCCCAGATTTTAATGTTGGCATCTCTTTGTAAAATCATACTGTCACGAATTATTTGCGGCAGTTTTATTTGTGCAATTAAAAATTGAGGCAATAAGAAAAGAATTAAAAATATTTTTTTCATAATTTTTTTTATTCAAATTGAAAAGCAAAATATGTTGCCGGTTTTGTACCAATATTTTTTATAGCATGAGATACATTACTACCGAGATAATAAAAACCTCCAACTTCAGTTTTCACAATTGCGTTGCCCAACTGCATTTCTGTTTCCCCTTCCAGCATCCACACAATTTCTTCGGCACGGTGGGTATGTGGCTCATGGCTTTTTAATTCTTCTTTTAAAGTGGTTACATGCATTTCAAAACGCTTTTGCATGGTAGTAGGCTTTTCAAAAAAATCACGGCGGCCACCAGCGTTGTTGTTGGGCTTATAAGGAATGTCTTCCCATATTTTTACAAAGGAGTTACCGCCTCTTTGTTTATCAGCAGTTTCTTTGCTGCTGTATTTCATAGCAAAAAATTCAACTGCTCCTTTACCTGTTTTGCGGATAGAATATTTTTGGCCGGGCATTAGTACAGCTACACTTTTTGCAGTAAGCTCATAGGTGGAACCATTAAATGAAATTTTTAAACTGCCGGATTTAACAATAATGAGTTGCTCATAAGAAGCTGCAACATGTTGCTTAAACTTTTTTTCGCTGGTAATAACATTGGAAGTTATTTGCATCCATTTAAAATCATGCACAGTTCCTTCAAGTAAAATGCTGCTGCTTATCTTATCAATTATAGGTATCGCTGTTTTCCATTTATATGCTCCGGAAAGGACTGAGTCCTGTTGTGCTAATATTGAAAAAGGACTTACAATAAAAAATAACAGTATAGTTTTTCGGAGCCGCATAAAAAACAGTTTAAATAAATTTATTGTTCTGGCAATTCAGTAAATAATTCATTTACCATTTGCTTACTTCCTCCATTAACAATGTTGGTGCTGTTAAAATTCAACAATACTCCTTTTGCTTTTTGCAACAACTTCATATAGGTGAGCAGTTGTGCTTCATGCACAGGGAGTATGCCATCCATGGCTTTTAATTCAACAACTATTAAATCTTCCACTAAAAAATCCAGGCGGTAATCAGTATCTAGTACAAGGCCTTTATAATTAACCGGCATCAGCAACTGACTTTTGAAGTTTATATTTCGCAGACTGAATTCTTTTTTCATGCAGTCGTGATAAACACTTTCAAGTAAACCAGGCCCTAAATGTTTATGTACCTCAATGGCGCAACCAACTATTTGATAGGTGAGTTCACTTAATTGTTTTTTAGTAACCATGGTTTAAGTTTTTTTGAACCACATAAGAAACAAAGGCACATAAGAAGAAATGGATGCATTCTCTTATGTTTCTAATATGCCTTATGTATTTATTTTTTTTGAACCACATAAGAAACAAAGGCACATAAGGAAATAAGCCTGTTGCTTTCTTATGTTTCTGTTATGTCTTATGTGGTTTATTTTTGTTCTTACTACTTCGTTTCATACCCCTTCCTTTGCACCCTGCTCAACATCTTCGTTGCCTCCGCATCGTCCTTAAATTTTTCTTTTGCAGGGTTCCAGTAAATTTTACGGCTTAGTTTCATTGCAATGTGATGCAACAAACAGGCACTGCAACTACGATGTGCTTCTTCCGCAGGCGCAATAGTTTTTTTATTGTCCCTTATCGCTTCCAGCCAGTTACCATGATGGCTTTTACTTACTGTAAAATGAAATTCATTTTCGCCAATTACAGATGTGAGTAGATTTGGGTCGCTGGCATCTAATTTTTTTGCCTGTGTGGCTCCCTTATTTCCATCAGATGCTGTAACCTGATAATCGCCTCTTGAAACAAATATCCAGCCCTTGGTGCCTTCAAACTTTATTCCGTTATCAAACTCATTACTCACTATCATGTGTACACCGTTTGCATATAGAGCATGTGTTTTAAAAATGCCATGCACATTCCATAAACCACCGGTAGCAAATTCTGCTTTCTCACTCCAAATTTCTATGGGGCCGCTGCGTTCCATACCCATGCCCCAATGTGCACTGTCAATATGATGACTGCCCCAACCGGTAATCATACCAGCGCCAAATTGTTCGCAACGCAACCAGCCCGGCCTGCCATAACCAATTTGCGGATGCACTCTTTCTTCTGTATAATAAACTTCTGGTGTTGATGCCAGCCACATATCGTAATTCAAATTTTTTGGAACAGGCATTTCATCTTTCTTGCCGCCAGCAGGGTCGCCAGGCAAACCAACATAAATAGTTTTTAAATCACCAATTCTTCCATTGCGTACCAGTTCTGCTGCATACCTGAATTGTTCTGTACTTCTTTGCTGACTGCCTATTTGAAATTTCACACCGCTTTTATTTACCACATCGCTAATGATTCTTCCTTCGGCAATGGTAAGCGATGCAGGCTTTTGCATGTAGATATGTTTCTTTGCCTTTGCAGCCGCCACACCAATCATGGCATGTGAGTGGTCGGGTGTGCTGATGATGACTGCATCAATATCTTTATTCAACAGCAACTCCTTATAATCTCTGTACACTTTTACACCATCGTAAGGTGTACCATTTTTTTTGCTGTAATATTCATTCACTAATTTTTTTCCATCTTCTGCTCTTAACGCATCCACATCACACACTGCCATTATCTGTGCAAAATCCTGCTGCCATACACCGGGCATATCATGCCCTCTTGAAATACGGCCTGCACCAATGGCTGCTACATTAATTCTGTTGCTCGGCGCATTTCTGCCAAACACACTTGCCGGAACAATGGAGGGAAAACTAAATGCAATACCGGTGCCGATGGCAGCTTTGGCAGAGTCGGTTAAAAATTTTCGGCGGCCAATGTTTTGTTTGCCCCCATCCCCTAAAGGGGAGTTATGCAGTTTTTTATTTTTCATATAGCTTATTTTATTTGAGATATTTTTTTTGCCTGCCTGCCGAAG
>JAYVJU010000147.1:0-63396 GCA_043769035.1 Ferruginibacter sp. | reverse complement strand
ATCTGCCCTTTACCAAGCAGGCTGTCTTTTATCTGGTACAGCATTGTACCCGGACGATAAATGGTTTTAATTTGATCTGCCGTTGTAATCCATTTGCTTTTTCCATTTATGCTGATGCCAATCTTGCAATTGCCGCCCATGCCGGGACTGTATAAAGCAAATTCGGGTAAATCACCAGCCTCTACTCTAAAGCCGGTATTAGTGCCGTTTAATGCACGGTTGAATTTACGGATGCCTTTGTATAAAATAAAATCGTTGCCCTGTGGCTGGTAATGAATAGTGCGTTCTTTGTTGTGCCAAAGTTTGGCGGAAGTTTGGGCTGAAGATTGTAAACTAAATAAGAGAAAAAAAGCCCATCCTATCCTTCCCGGTGGGAAGGGAAATGAAGAAGATGTAAGCGAAGACCTTTGTGAAGACTTGTGCAAAACATAATAAAAGTTGAATATAGATTTTCTGTACAAGAGTCCCGAAAAATCGGGATGTGCCATGCGACCGCCAATGAAGCCAAATAGAAATACTAAAGTCTGGTTCAAAAAAAAGCAATTTATTAATTAAGATATTTTTTCAGTTTACATTTTTCAATTTGCTTAATTCCTTTTACCACATTAACTGCATTTAATGCCGCACCATCTTTTGATGTATGCGTATGTTCATTCGGAAAAAATGGTTTCACTTTTTCCGGTCCCATCGCATCGTAATCGTCAGCAGTTAAAGTATTCAGGTCGATAAAAAATGCGCCGGTGGCTTCGGCAGTTTGTTGTGCCCACAAACCATATCCTTTTCCATTATAGCGAATCAGTTTACCATCCTTCCAATCGTTACGGGGAATGGGCGAACAGATAAATACCGTAGCGCCTTTTGCTTTGGCATCGTTCACAAATTTAGATAAATACCAACCATAAGTATGCACCACTTCCTGCATTTTTAAAATAGGATTGTAAATTTCTTTTGCAGAATCTCCCACACCTTTGATGGTACCTCTTGCCCTTGCTGTATCGTCCAGTGGACTGCTGTCGTTATGCCCAAACTGCATAATAAGGTAATCGCCTTTTTGAATTTTTGCCAATACTTTATCCCACAAACCCCTGGTTAAAAAAGTACGGCTGCTGGTACCACCTAATGCATGGTTCTCGATATTTATTTTTGTAGTGTCGAAAAGCGGTTTCATCAGATCGCCCCAGCCCCACATATTACCACCGCCATCGCCACGGCCGTTTTTAACGGTACTGTCGCCAATAAAAAACAGTGTTGGCTTTTTTTCTTTTTGCAAAATGATAAAAGAAGAAAATAAAACTGCCGCTATCAACAAAACAATATTGCTTTTTTTATTTACAAACATGAGTTTAATTTTTATTCAATAAATATTTATTCAATCCCAGGTCCTTTAATAGTTTTACGCCTTCGGCTACTGATGCGGCATTTACAGTTGCACCGGCTTCGTTGGTATGGGTATGATCGCCGGGGAAAAATTCTTTTACTTTATCCGGTCCCATTACATCATACTTATCTGCCGAAATACTATTCAGATCTATAAATGCAACGCCTTCACTTTCTGCTATTTCTTTTGCCCATTTACCATAATCGTTACCGGCACGTTTTACTTTGCCATCAACAAACTGGTTGCGTGGGATCATTGATGCCACAATGGGAATAGCACCTTTTGACTTTGCATCGGTAATAAATTTACGGAGGTACCAGCCATAAGTATGCACAATTTCTTTGGTACTGTCGGGCCAGGTCAACTCAACAGTTTCTTCGCCAATACCTCTTAGTACGCCGCGGTAACCGGCCCTGTTGGTATCGGGTTTACTGCCTTCGTTGTGGCCAAACTGCATAATAAGATAATCACCTTTTTTGATTGTACTCATCACTTTCTCCCATCTTTTTTCTTTGATGAAAGTACGGGTACTTCTGCCGGCCATTGCCTGGTTACTGATGGCAAGTTGAGCGGTATCGAAAAAGTCCCCGGCCTTTTCGCCCCAGCCGCATTGCGGACGGTTGGTGTTACGTACAGTAGAATCGCCGATGATGTATAATGTTGGTTTTTCTTTTTGTAATAACAGGAAAGAACTTAATGCCACAAAGGCAATTAAAACTGCTGCTGTTCTTTTTTTAAAATTTGATTTCATTCTATACTTTTTATACTGTTGTTATTTTTATCAACCCGGCTTCGACAAGCTCCCCGAAAGAATCGGGACAGGCAGCCTGACAGCTCTATATTTATTATTTCCAATTAACTTTTTTCAGTGCTTCTGTGTTTCAGTGGCATTATTTTTTCTTCAGTACCACAATATTTGGTTTGGGTGGTTGAGGCATTCCGATACCCATAAAAAAACTTGTATGCGGTGGCTGATTGTAAGCCACGTTCTGCCAAACAATACTTAACCGGTATTGCGGATCCTGCATCAGGGTATAAAATTTTTTGTCTGTTGGTATGGCAGTGGTGAAAATGCGTAGCTCTTTACTGTCTTTGGTACGGGCAATAATTTCTTCCCTCCAGTCGCCAAATAAATCGGCAGATAAACAGGGATTAGATTTGGTGCCGTTGTTACTTACACAATCAAAATTTCTGGCATCAAAAATGGTTTGGGTTTTACTGCTGTCATACATCCACTTGCTTACGTTGACACCATTTAAAATTTCGCTCAGCACATCACCATCCCAAAATATACCCATATTACATGCCGGTGTTTTTTCTGCAATTTTATTGCCCTTATTATCAAACATGCCGCTAATGCCTGCACCTGCCACCCAACATTCGTAACCGGGATAACGAGGATCAACATCCAATGCCAAACCCCTGCCCGGCCCTTCGCCATCATCGCCAGCTTTTACCGAAGCTTTTTTCCATATCACTTCTCCCGTTTTTGCATCTCTGAAATTTGCTCCTGCATCGCCAAAGCGTTCCTGTATGCCAAATACTTCCAGCCCCGGTCGTGAAGGATCAAGATCAGAAACATGCAAAGCATCGGCATGACCAATACCGGTGCTGTACAAACCTTTACCATTATCATCAATCGTCATCTGCCCATATACAATTTCATCTTTACCATCACCATCCACATCGGCAACACTTAAATTATGATTACCCTGGCCTGCATAATTTTTATTGCCTTCATCGTTACTGTCGAACACCCAGCGCTTTACTAATTTGCCGCCCTTTAAATCCCAGGCTGCCAGAATTGTCCTGGTATAATAACCACGGCACATCACCAAACTGGGATGCACACCATCAAGGTAAGCCACACAGGCTAAAAAACGATCCATGCGGTTGCCATATCCATCGCCCCACATTGTTTTTAATTCATCTGTTGTTGGATTTAATTTTCCATGCCGTGGAGAAATATAATCTGTTGTATTAATTACTTCGCCGGTTAAGCCATTGAATACGCTTAAATATTCAGGGCCTGATAAAATATAGCCTCTTTCATTACGCCAGTCTTTGCTTGAATCACCAATTACATTTCCTTTACTGTCGATTGAACCGTCACCGGTTTTCATAGCAATCTCTGCCTTGCCATCACCATCAAGGTCGTATACCATAAACTGGGTGTAGTGTGCACCTTCCCTTATATTTTTTCCCAGGTTAATCTGCCATAAAAAAGTACCGTTCATTTTATAGGCCTGAAAAATTGGTGGGTCGGTAATGCCTGCCTGTGAATTATCTTTTGCTCTTCCTGTTAAATGAATGATTACTTCATACTCCCCATCACCATCTAAATCTCCTACCGATGCATCGTTAGCTGAATAACCTTCCGGCGTACGCAGGGGAATAGACAAATAATTTTTTGCAAATGCCGGTAAAGTAAATTTTTCTGATGCTGTTAATTCTTTGCCTTTAACAACAGGCGTTACATAATAGGTGTATGATTTTGTACTGTCGGCTTTTGCATCAACATAGTGCGTAAAAGCATCAACAGGTGTTTTATTTACCTTAACAGCTTTGCTATTATCTACAGCACGATAAATATTAAAAGCTATTTTATCGTCGTCGGTTACCAGCAACCTCCAGCTTACAAAAATGTTACCGCCATCGGGCACAGCCACCACACCACGGTTTAAATATTCCATTTGCCTTTGTGCAAAAGCAGAGCCGCAAAAAATAAGCGCAATAAATAATAAGTTGTTTTGCTTTTTCATAAATAGCATATTTAGTCTTCCTATTAGAAGATATATTTTGTATTACTTGTCGTTTTTTGTTGTGTTGCAAACTGAACCATTACCTGTGTGCCTGTAATTGCAGCAAGCAATACAGTTATAATAACAGTGGCTGATTTTGTAGTAGGAGAAAACCTCATATAAGTCAATCGTTTGCAAACACAATTTACCTTTTATGTATGGCAGGGCATCCTGTTGCATCCTGAGGATAAATAGCTGAAAAAACTGCCGTTACCAGCAACAGTTTTTTAAATTAACATCGTTGCTAACTGAATCAATATTTCCAGTACAGGCAAACCCCGGCTTTTATAAAATTAATTTACTGTAAGATTATGCTTTCTATTAAAATTTATGTAGCTTATCAGTATTAAAAAACTGTTTTATGAAACCGAGGTTACTATTTGTACTTGCATTGCTGGCATTTATGGTGGTTTATGCATTTAAATTAAGTGTTCCCCGTAATGGTGCCAATTTTAATGCCGGGGTTTTTAAACAAAAAACTATTGTAAGCTGCAACCCCGACTGGAATGAACTGCAGGCCTGGATCAATGAATCAGACATTCCACCCATACCCGGTGCCGGAATTTACAAATGGAAAATCTCTACAAAAAACGATAGTGCCCAGTTTTATTTTAACCAGGGTATCAATACTTATTATGGTTTTCATATTATTGAAGCCATGGCATCTTTTAAAAAAGCCCTGCACTTCGACCCGGAATGTGCCATAATTTACTGGGCACAGGCATTAGCTTACGGCCCCAATATTAATGACTTTGGGTATAGGGCTTCGCCGGAAGCATTAGCCGCCTTAAGTAAGGCAGACAAATTTTCATCAACAGCCTCTGCTTTTGAAAAAGATCTTATCGGTGCAATGGCCATACGCTATACATCCGACTCAGCAGATGTTTCCAGGGTAATGCTTAACCAGGCTTACACCGCCATGATGAAAAAAGTGTATGAAAAATATACAAACAACGCCGATGCACAGGCCTTATATGCCGATGCCATGATGTTGCAGCACCCCTGGGACTTATGGTATATTGATGGTAAACCTAAAGCGTGGACACCATTGATAAGAAAAGTACTTGAACAGCTTTTAAAAAAATCTCCCAATCATCCGGGAGCCAACCATTATTATATTCACGTAATGGAGCCATCGCCTTTTGCAGCACTGGCATTGCCAAGCGCCGACAGATTGGGGAAACTAAATCCCGGCCTGTCTCATCTTGTTCATATGCCATCACATATTTATTTACGTACCGGTTTTTATAAAAAAGGAATTGATGTGAATACCAATGCCGTTAACAGTTATCAAAAATCAATTTCATTATATGCTCCTGTTACCGGTGCCGATTTTCTTTATCTCATTCATAACCTGCACATGAAGGCAAATAATGCTATGCTATTGGGTGAAGCAGAAAAAGCTGCCGGTGCTGCTGCAGAAACCGTACAAAGTATTCCAAAGGATTATTTTATGGCGCCTGCACCAATGGGTAATTATGTGCAATATATTTCCATGACACCTGCATTTATAAATATACGTTTTGGTTTATGGGATAAGATACTGCAACAACCAAAACCTGATGCAGCATTGGTGTACAGTAATATCTTATATCATTTTGCAAAAGGCTTTGCATTTTCTTATAAGCAGCAATTTGATGAAGCCGGTAAAGAACTTGACCTGATGAGAGCACAGATGAAAGACAGTTCGCTGCAGGTACCATTTACACCTTTTGCCCCGGCCATTGATGGTGCAAGGGTAGCCGAGCAAATGTTGCTTGGTGTTATTCACCAGCAACGAAAATTATATGGTGGTGCTATTAAACATTTTAAAGCAGCTGCCGAAATAGAAGCGAATATGGTTTACAATGAACCAAGGGATTGGTTGCTGAATCCAAAAACTTATCTTGGTAATGCCTACCTGGAAAATAATGATGGCAGTAATGCTGAAAAAGTTTTTCTGCAGGACCTGCAAAACAACAACGAAAACCGCTGGGCACTGCAGGGGCTTTATAAAGCTTTGCAATTGCAAAATAAAAATGCTGCAGCTGTAAAAGTAATGGCAAGACTAAAGAAAGTTTTATAAAACAAAGCCGCTGATTTTTAATATTGCTTTGCCTTTGCTGGTATATTTGTTAAAAGTACGAAGCCCGCTGTTGTTGGTACGCCTGGCTTATTTACATTTGCGTTTACCAATAAAGGTGAAAATTATAGTAAATTGCATTGATGTTATAAACAATCTAAAATGTATAATACTAGTATTTTGAATCAATACGTTTGAAATTTGTTGGTAGCGTAGAATAACATCAATCCTAGTGTTAGTGGCAAGCAGAGGACAACGCCGTTATAAAACAAAATAATTACCGTCCGAAAGGGCATAGAATGATTGATAATGAAAAAATATTTTGACACTATTTTTATTGCATTTTTTTGTAGTGTATGCCTAGTTGGTTGTGCAACAATATATTCAACAGCAACTACGAATAAGTGGTTAGAATATGAATTACCACCTTCTAAGATAGTCCAAAACGGAGAAGTTTTTTTTGAAGGAAAACTATCTGATGGTTCTATGTTTTCTGTATTTGCTGACGAAAAAGTTGATGCTGATGCAAATTATTATAACGCTATGTTACGGCAAGATTTTGGGTGGCAAAGAAGAGATAGCGAAACATGGACAGGTGGACAAGATGTTCGTAAAATAAAAGTCGGTCATATCTATATTAACCCTAATAGGCGGGTGGCAGTTTATTATTATTCAGAGGGGAAATATCATAATGTTTTTAAAGTAAATATTAATTAATGAATAAGGGAGTTTCTAAAAAAAATGCAGTTTGCTTTAATAGACAATAATCGCATCAAGGCTGAACCGCAACTTCAAGGATTGTGTTGTTGTTGTTCCAAACCAGTTACTGCCAAATGTGGAACTCAAAAAATTTGGCATTGGGCACATAAAAGCAAAACGAATTGTGATAATTGGTGGGAACCGGAAACAGAGTGGCACCGAATTTGGAAAAACAATTATCTATCCGATTGGCAAGAAATGTCTTTACTTGATGAAAGAACAGGTGAAAAACATATTGCAGATATTCGAACAACTAATAACCTGGTTATAGAGTTTCAACATTCGCATATTGACCCTCAAGAAAGAACTTCACGAGAAAAATTTTATAAAAACATGGTTTGGGTAGTGGACGGTACACGCCTAAAAAGAGACTATCCTCGTTTTCTTAAAGAGTGGAAACGTGACGGAATTAGTGAAGTATGTCAAACAGACAACGTGGGAATATTTGAGATTTGGTTTCCAGAATTTTGTTTTCCAGAAAATTGGCTTAAAAGTTCTGTACCAGTTGTGTTTGACTTTCGAGGAGACGGTTCGTTAGACGATTTAAATGGCTTGCGAAATCCTCTTTACTGCTTATTCCCACAAGTTGGAAGACATGCAAAAGTTGCAGAAATTTCACGAACAGCTTTTGTAAAGACAACCACTAATGGAGAATGGACATCACGAGTTCAAGAGTTTATAAGTAACTTCAGAAAGCAAGACGAAATGAAACGACAACTTGAGCAACAACAAACCATGTCTCGTACTGTAAATTTTAGACAATATGGAAGTCCGCTAAACCGCTTTATTTATAAAGGGAAGCGGCGGCGATTTTAAAAATACATCATTAAATATTCTGAAATAATTCGACCGGTACATAAAAATTGCCTGCCACTAACATGACCTTGTAACTTCAACTTCAGCAACATGGCATCTTTGTCTTTGTTGGTATGTACGCAGCCCCCTGTTAGCCGTTGTTGTGTATGTGGGGCGGGCAAAGCAGCAAGGCATACCAACAACACAGCGCAAGGCAACAGATTTTTTTAAAATAACATCGTTGCAGACTTATTGATCTTTCTATTTCAACTCCAGCGTAACAATACTTTGTGCCGGCAAATTAACAACCAGCTCCTCACCCATTTTTTTTGCACGACTTTGCCTTTGCTGGTATATTTGTTAAAAGTACGAAGTCCGCTGTTATTGGTACGCCTGGCTTATTTACATTTGCATGTACCAATAAAGGCGAAAACTATAGTAAATTGCATTGATGCTATAAACAATCTAAAATGTATAAAACCAGTATTTTGATTATCAATACGTTTAAAATTTGTTGGTAGCGTAGAATAAGATCAATCCTGGTGTTGGCGGTCATTTTAACCTCCACAGTTACATTCTCAAATTTATAACTGAAGTACTATACTAAACATTCTAAAAATGAAACTTTTTTCAAACCTTTTTAGTAAGACAAAAACTTTGACTCAGGTTATTTGCAACAAATAATCCACATGAATGGACAAAGAACTTCTTTATCTCTTCAAATAAGCAATACACAAAGTTTCCCTACTACCATGCGGAGAAGCAAGAACATGAGAGTTTCTGAAGATAATGAAATCCGAAATACCAGAATTTTCTTTGGAATTTTAAATGCTAAGCCAGAAAAAATTACTCTTATTCATCCAGCAAATCGTTTTGAAGTTATTGAAGATTTTGACCACTCATTTGAACTCACATTAACACTTGAAAATGATGGGGGGCAAATTAATTCAATACTGCACCTACTTAGACTTAACTAATGGCAATACTACTAAGTTTGAAATAAAAAGACATACAATCCATAACGTTTAGACTTCAATACAAAATCTTTTAATTGTGTTTAATATATTCAGGCTTTTTCGTAAATTACAATGTGAAAAAAAACAAGATAAACTACCTTGATTTTGAGGTTGACAAACTGACCCGTTCCGTTGAAAATGTTGCTACTGGCGACAGTTTTCCGACAGAAATTATGTATTTGGCAAGGATTGACCTCAAACAAATAACAAAGAAAAATGGCTGGCTATTCAATTGGAAAAAAGAGTTAGATACAGATAGCAGAGAAGTTTATAAATTGACAATTCAAGGTAATCCAAATGTTATACAAGGGCTGGTAAGTTTAAGTGTAGAGGACGACCATGTTTATATGCACCTCATTGAAAGTGCCCCATTTAATAAAGGGAGAACAAAAATATATTTAGGCGTTCCTGGAAATTTAGTTGCTTATGCTTGCCGACTTTCATTTCAGAAAGGTTTCGATGGATTCGTTTCATTTCACTCAAAAACAAAACTTATTGACCATTATATAAAAACATTAGGTGCATATCACTTTGGCGGACACCTAATGATTGTTGATACCATGCCAGCAAAAGCATTAATTGAAAAATACTTTAAATAAAAAATTATGGGACTTATTAGAGAACCTTTAGGCGTTGACTTTTATGTAGACCCAAGACCTTTAACAAAAAAGGAAAGGGAAGATATTAGTCAACACATCCGTGAATACAAGGAAAAAATGGCTAAGCGTAAAAGTCGCAGAAAGATTTCTACAAAGAAAGTTCTCGTTACCTCCAAGTGACAAAAAACGAACCGCCAACACGGTTTGCTACTATGCTGGCAGACGAATAAATCCTCATCTTTTTGTGTCTCGTCCTGAAATAGGTTGACTACAAAATCAACCAAAATGGATTTAAAAACACAGATCATTCAGGAGTATTTAACACTAGGCTGCGACTTTAGAAAACTCCGATGTTGTTGGTACGCCAGGCTCATTTACATTTGCATGTACCAATAAAGGCGAAAACTATAGTAAATTGCATTGATGTTATAAACAGTCTAAAATGTATAATACTAGTATTTTGATTATCAATACGTTTGAAATTTGTTGGTAGTGTAGAATAACATTAATCCTAGTATTGGCTGTAATTTTAAAGGCACTCCAATAAATTCATAGTGATCGACAAAAGAACTCAAGAAATTATCCGGCTATTCAAACTCTCATGGCAACAAGTAAAAGAGAGGTTTGAGGAGCTATTATTAAAGTTCAATTTTGAGCCCAAGTATGTACAATCATATATAGATTTCATAAATGAGATGATAGCAACTGGACAAGATGAACATTTCCGAGCAGAAACCACTATGCATGATCTTATGATTTCTAGATCAGTTAACAACGGACTCAGACTTGATCAAAAATATATAAAGCTTGAAATTTTTGATCAGGGGTTTGAGGCAGTCTTTCGTGATGGCGAAAAAGAATATCGTAGTTATAAAATTGAAAATTTAAAAGACCCTAGGTTTTTAAAATTACTCAAAACATTGGAATCAACCTTAGTTGACTAAAACTACATTATTGGCCGTTGTGTATATGTGGGCGGGCAAGGCAGCAAAGCATACCAACAACACAGTACAAGGCAACAGTTTTTTTAATTTAAATCGTACAGGCTTATTTACCTTTCTATTTTAATTCCAGCGTAACAATACTTTGTGCCGGCAAATTAACAACCAGCTCCTCACCCATTTTTTTTGCACCGCCGAAAGAAGTGATTTTTATATTGCTGGGGTTTTCAAAACTATTAATATCTGTAATTTTTTTTGATGTAAGTATTTGGCCTGTTACTGTTGTAAATTTTACACCCGGTAAAACTGTACGCAAAGCAATTGCTTTTGAAGGATCGATATTTACCAGCGTAATATGCACAGCGCCTGTACTATCCTGCGAAGCAGAAATATTTAATGCCGGAATTTTTTTATCTGCATTGGTATAATCAGGCGATTTAAAATTAATGTTCAGTTTTTTTGCATCCATATGCACTTTGTACATATCAAAAACATGGTAGGTTGGTGTTAATAATATCTGATTACCCTTTGTTAATATCAATGCCTGCAATACATTAATGGTTTGTGCAAGGTTAGCCATACGCACCCTGTCGCTGTGGTTATTAAAAATATTCAGTGTGGTTCCTGCAACCAGTGCATCACGTAAACTGTTTTGCTGGTATAAAAATCCGGGATTGGTACCTGGCTCAACATCTGTCCATATACCCCACTCATCCACCACCAATGCTGTTTTTTTTGCTGGATCATATTTATCCATAATAGTACTGTGCCTTGTTACCAGTTCTTCCATTTTAAGGCAATTGTTCATGGTATTAAAATATTCCTTTTCGTCAAATGCTGTTGCAGAACCTTTTTTACCCCATGAACCGGTTGGAATAGTATAGTAATGCAATGTAACACCCCACATGCGGTTGGTGCCAATGTTTTTCATTAATGTTTCTGTCCAGTTATAATCGCCGCTGTTGGCACCACTTGCAATTTTTAATAAAGGGGCTTGTGGGTAATTACGACAATAAACAGCATAGCGTTTATACAGGTCGGCATAAAAATCAACAGTCATATCTCCACCGCAGCCCCAGCTCTCGTTGCCAACCCCCCAAAACTTTACACGCCATGGTTCGCTACGGCCGTTCGCTTTACGCAGATCTGTCATAGTACTTTTAGCATCGCTGTTTAAATACTCTACCCATTTTGCCATTTCTTCAACAGTGCCGCTGCCAACATTCCCGGCAATGTATGGTTCGCAATTAATTAAAGAGCATAGTTCTAAAAATTCATGCGTACCAAAACTGTTATCTTCTGAAACTCCGCCCCAGTTTGTATTTACCATATAAGGCCTTTCTTTACGCAGGCCAATGCCATCACGCCAATGATACTCGTCTGCAAAGCAACCTCCGGGCCATCTTAAATTAGGCACTTTAATTTTTTTCAGGGCTTCTACTATATCTAATCTTATCCTGTCTTTTTTAGGAACGTTAACAGAATCTCCCACCCAAAATCCATCGTAAATACAACGACCCAAATGTTCGGAGAAGTGGCCGTAAATATGGCGGCTGATGGTATTAGTTGGATTGGTAGCATCAATAACTACGGTGGTTTGTGCTTTAGTGAAATTTACAAAAAAGCAAATCGTTAAAATGGAGAATATTCTTTTCATGCTTCTAAATTATTGAAAGTTGTAACAAAATCATTTATTTAATGCTGTTATATTTTATTTTCTTACGAAACCGTTGTAGCTATACTTTTATAATTTGTACGCTGTACACTATTTACTTTTTATTTCCCTGTACTCCCTCCCCCGTCATTATCACTCTTTTCATTGTTCCATCTTTATTGTAATACAAATAATCAATACAAACCGACCGGTGAAAGCTGGCATAATCCGGCACTAAAGCGCCATTGTGATAAATGAAATAATCTTTTCCTTTAAATGTAATGATGGCCTGGTGATTGGTATTACAGTTGCCTGCAATCTCGTTAAGTATGCCTTTATACTCCCATGGCCCTTCAATGCTTTTGCTCATGGCATAGGCAATTTTTTCAGGAAACTCGTAAGCATAAGATAAATAGTACCAGCCATTTTTTTTATGCACCCATGGCGCTTCTGTAAATTTTGGTAAAGTGATGGTTTGCATAGAACCATCCATGTCGATCATATTTTCTTTAAGCTTTACATAATGCAAAGTAGTATTGCCCCAGAATAAATAAGCCTGTTTATTATCATCAATAAAAACTGTGGGGTCAATATCGTCCCAGCTGATTTTGCTTTCTGTTGTCATTTCGTTGGTGATGATGGCACTACCCTTTGCATCTTTAAACGGGCCAAGTGGATTATCAGCAACAGCTACGCCGATTGCTTTTCCACGATGGCTGCTATCATGTGTAACAGCAACATACCAATAAAATTTTCCATTGCGTTCAATTACCTGGCTTGCCCATGCATCATCTTTTGCCCACTTAAATGCTTTTACATTTAGTGGCGATGGATGCTCTGTAAATGTTCTCATATCGCTGGTAGAAAATAAAAGCCATTCATGCATTTCGTAACCGTTACGTTTTTCCGGCGCCACATCGTGGCCGGTATAAATATATACTTTGTCTTTATACACCAACGCTGCAGGATCGGCTGTAAATTTATGTTTGATGATTGGATTACCGGTTGCAACAAAACTTGTATCTCCCTGTGCCTGTAATTTTGTTAACAGCAACATACTTACTGCTACAGCAACACACTTTCCAAAATAGTTTTTCATATTCACAATTATTTTACACTTAAACGTAATAAAACAGAACCATGCTTATTGATTCTCTGGCTATATTTTTTTGTACCTATTCCCACATCTGCTTTCTTCCATAAATCTCTTACCAACACTTTTCCTTTTAACCCCAATGCTTTAAAGTCAATTACAACATCATGAGCATTTTCACCAATATTAAATAAGCCTACATACAAATCTTTACTGCCATTTACTGTTGACACCCACACCATGCTGCTGTCGTTCTTATATAGCTGTTTTGGATTTTCGCCATTTTGATTTACTGCCAGCACTTCTTCATTGGTAAATAATTTCAACTCCAATTCCCTGTTTTCCGGCTGGTTGCCACCCAACATTAAAGGGCTGCGGTAGAGGCACCAGAAATTCATGTGTGTATATAACTCGTCTTCTGTAAAACGGCTGTAGCGCTCCGGCCCAACCGGCCCACGTTTTGAAAGTTTACCAATCTGTATCATATCGCAATCAGGCCAATGCCCGGGACCGCCAGTACCTTCCCATTTTTTTGCATCGTCAAACATTTGCAAAATCATTTTCCAGTTATCCCAAAAATCATCTGCCATGCGCCACATATTTGTGTGTTGCTTTACATGGTCTGCCTGTGCAACTGGAGTTTCTCCCGGCGAGATACTCAACACCATCGGCCTGCCGGTAGCAGCAATTGCTTTTTCATATCCTTCTACTTCTGCTAAATGATAAGGACGTGCAATATCATCTACCTTAATAAAATCAACTTCCCATTCCTTATACAAAGCCAAAATTGAATTGAGGTATTCCTGTGCACCGGGCTTTGCCATATTAATCCCATACATATGATTCATCCAGGTACAGGTAGATGAAGTATCTGCAATCATATCTGCAGTTATACCTTTAGTACCCATCACAGGAGTTTTAGCCCACACTGCCTGCCGTGGAATGCCTCTCATAATATGAATACCAAACTTTAATCCCAGTCCATGTACATAATCACTCAATGGTTTAAAACCATTACCGCCAAAAGCAGCAGGAAATTTATTACTGTGTGGCAACAACCTGCCCCATTTATCCATTGCCAGCCATGGCACATAAGAACCGTCCTGCAAATTTCTTTGATAAGGATTACCAATATTACTGCCGGGAGGATTATCGTAAGCCCATAAAAAATCTACCACAATATATTGCCAGCCAAATGATTTTAAATTTTTAGCTACGTAATCAGCATTGGCTTTTACTTCATCTTCATGCACTGCAGAACCAAAACAATTATAGCTGTTCCAGCCCATCGGTGGTTTTTGTGCCGGTTGGCAAAAAGTATTTGCCGAAACTGCAAATAAGAAAAATAAGCAAACAATAATTCTCCGTTTAAAAAACATACCTGGTTTATTTTTGAATTTTAAAATATTTAGTTCCGCATATCAACAAAAATAACAGCGCAGCGCATATTTATTTATACATTCTTTTTAACCAGGCTTCCGGTACAGGGATAATACAAATATTCATACTCCTGTTATCGGCAGATAACATTGCTGACTGTATTTGAATTTTTGTTCCATCCGGACTCATTGTTGGATGTGGGTGATCGCCTGCTGTGGTTTTATGCCCTGTTGAAAGCAATATCATTTCTTTAGTATGCCTGTCAATCAAATAAATATTTCTTGCAAAATCATCACCAACAGCCCAGCGGCCATCGGGTGAAGCACTTACATGCCAAAGTCCGCTGCCGCTTTTTGTTTGGCCAACAATTTCCATTTCTCTTGTTCGTAAATTAACAATACCAAGTCCCGTTGGTTTTTCTCTTGTGCCTGATGGGCCCCATGCAGCATCTTGTCCGGGATTGGCTCCTCCAACACCGGTTGCAGCTTCCACCACTTTATTAGTCCCCGGAATTTTCCGATGCCCCATAATTGCAATCGCTACTTCATCTTTACCAGTAACTGCTTCATGTGTTACCCATTCGTATTCTGCTTCGGGATATAAAGGACGGAGACCGGTACCATCACTCATCACCGTCCATGTACGTTGTGGTGATTTGCCACCAGTCTCCCAACAAAAAATAATTTCACCGGCAACCCACGGATTGGTTTGTATGTGACCGATTTGAAAAGGAACAGACACTACATATTTTATTTCGCTTGTTTTTATATTCATTGCTGCAATACCACTTGGGCCTGCACCCATATTTCTTGGGCCAAAATTTTTCTCCAGTTTAGTATCAGGCTTTAAATGTTTTGCCGCTTCCTGTAAACCAACTCTGAAATATGCCCACTCTTCATCTCCATCCAATGCCATATCGCCACCTGCTCCTATTTCTTTTGGTGTGGTGCCGCAAATGCGTTGATAGGCATCTGCTTTTTTTAATGTGCCGCTCTTACTGTCTGCAAATAATTTTTCTAAATCAACTTCAATAATTTGTACCGGTCTTTGTACACGGCGACGGGCCGTATCACCCGGCGTAGCAGGAATAGTATCTGTTCTTTCATTCCGCATAAAATACAGCTTCATTGATTTTCTGGCAACATTCAGCATACCGGTATAACCACCCTCAGTAACCTGAACGATGTCGCCTGTTTTTTCATTAACAGCCATTGCTTCGCCTTTTACACGATTGCTGCGGAAGATGAGCCATTGCCCATCTGATGTCCATTGATTATGCGTTTGATAAATTTTTGAATCGCCACTTTGTGTACTGGTAAGAAATAAAAGCTTTGTTCCCGTTACAGGATCAACAACTTCTTTTCTTTCGGATGGAAAACGTTTTCCGATTTGTGCATTAACAGTAGTTACCAGAAAAATTCCTGCAGATAGCAGTAAGATATTTTTTTTTCCCGCCTTGCGGGATTTCGTTTTACTCAACATTTTCTCTGAATTAATTAATTAAAAAATATTCTCCGTTACCAATCTACTTTAAATAATACAACAGCCTGTTGTGCCAATGAAGTTGTAATTATCAGCGCACCCTGCTTAACAGGCTGGTTCTTCATCACACTTACTTTTTCTAATTGTCCTGCTTTTTCTAATGTCGCAATTTGTTCTTTCGTTGGGCTTTGTGGCGCCCCCATTTTCTTCCACACTTCGTATGAGTTACTGTGCTTATCGTCAATAATGTATTGTGTAACTGTTGCTGATTTAGCCGGCACTCCATGTATTATAATTTCAGCAGGCAAAGCTGGTTTTATCACATCATCATCATGGTAATTCCATACCATTACAGTTGCCGATCTTTTATCCTTTGCAGCTAATCCACCTGCATCATTATAACTTCTTCTTACACTGCTGTCCACCATCGTTTTTAAATCATACATCTGGTTACCACTTACTGCAACCCTCTTTCCCTTCATCATGCCAAACATTCTGAACACATTCAGCACCGGCTTATCAACGCCGTTAGTAGCCAGGTCTCTAAAGCCGTAAAACCAGGGCTGGTCTTCAAATTCAAATGCCCAGGTAACGGCTCCCAAAAAATTCACTTTAAAAGAATCTGCCAGTAAATATTTTCTTGCAAAAGATGCTGCGGTATAACTGGAGTACATGGTACCATTGCGATAACCATTGGATGGATTTGTTTTCATACCACAGGCAGCACAACCTTCAGGATCACTTTCGCCAATTACAACAGGTAAATTTTTTAATTGCGGATAGGAAGCCACAAACTTAAATCCCATATTAATATCCTGCAATTGCCGTCCCATATTCATTTGCACATGTCCATCCACCACTTTCGGCGAACCTTTTGCATGAAACAAGATCATATCAACCGGTGAGCCAATTTTTCCTGTTACATAATTTGTATCCGAAAAGCAATGCTTTAAAAAAGCATGCAGCCATTGTTGTGCATTTGTACCAGCCGTGCCGGCAATATTTATTCCACCAATCTTTGCAGTAGGTAAAGCTCTCTTCACTGCATCGGCTGTATAGTCGTATAATTTAAAAAATTCCTGCTGTGTTCCTTTCCAATAACCATTGGGTTCATTCCATAATTCCCACCACCAACTTTCTACTTCTTTTTTTCCATAGCGATTTACGCTATGCTTTACCCATTCGTAAATTAATGCCGCCCATTTTTTATAATCTTTCGGTGGATAGGCCCAGCCGGTAATAATTTTAAAGTATGGGTCGCCTGGTTTCCAATCGTGTTTGTATGGAGATGGATTAGTTGATAACGCTTCGGGCATAAAACCAATTTGTGCTAATGGCTTCATCCCTCTCTTTATATAAGTATCAAAAATGCTGTCAATGATATTCCAACTATAAATCGGATTGCCTTTTGCATCTTCGGTATAAGCATTGGTGCTGCCCCATTTTAATGCGGCCACACCATCGCCAGTAACTAATAAGCTATGTGCCCTTACATAAACCGGCACAGGACTTAATGCAGCAATCTCCGTCAACAACTTTTTTCCATCTTTCATGTAAGTATAGTTTGGTTCATCATAACCAAACCATGCCCACACCGGTTTCATATCACCCGTTTCTTTATTCAGATCAACAGTAATAGTTGCCTGCTGTGCATTTACTGAAGTGCAAATGAATAAACAAATAATTACTACATATTTTGAAATGTGTTTCATCTTAACTAATTACCATCTGGTTTTACCGCTGCCAGCAAAACGCTTTGCGGCCAATACCATTTTTCTACTGCATCTGGTTTTGCAGGGTCAAATTTTGTAATGCTCTTTTTTAAATATTTTGCAATAGGTAAATTATTATCCTTTATTGACTGCACAATGCACCGTGCAATTTCATAAGCACCATAAGTATTAAAGTGCGTATTATCTTCCAGCTTTTTATCCTGGCCGGGAAAAGTATTGGCAGGGTAATGCACAAATGCTTTTACAGATTTCTCCGGCCCCCAGGCTTCATACATTATTTTACTCATGGCATTCAGGTCTATCAAATCAACAAATTCTTCGTTGGCGGTTTGCCTTACTGCTGCAGGATATTCCAGCAATGTGTTGATAATATGGCCTGCTGAATCAAAGCTTCTGCGGTGCATAGAAGTAACTAAGATTGGTATCCCTCCTTTCTTTTTCACTTCATCAATAAAATATTTTAAACTGGCTTTGTAAGAAGTAAATGGCCCGATACCTTCGCCTTTTTGTTTCATATCATTGTGGCCAAACTCAATAAATAAATAATCATTCGTTTTCATCAGGCTGATTATTTTTTGCAGGCGTTTTGCACTTTTAAATGAATTTAATGCTTCGCCGCTTTCGGCATAGTTGGCAATACAAATATTACCGGGCTCAAAAAAAGCAGGTATCATTTGCCCCCAGGATGCCCACGGTTCTTTGTCCTGATCTACAACTGTGGAGTTACCAGCTAAAAATATGGTGGTTGCTTTTGTATTCGGTGTAACTTCCACTGCACAAATTTTTGCAGCTGTATCATTAAACTCCAGTGTAAGTTTATCATCCCAGTGAAAATAATTGATCTCCCTTGCTTTTAATTTCACCTTATCTACTGCATTTCCGTTTGCATCCCTGATGATACTGTCTTTAACATGTACTGTAAAAAATTCCGTTTTAATTTCACCTTTCTTTGTTTTGATATTTTGTAAAAATAACCTGCGGCATTCTGCTCTTACTGTGGTAGCTGATGTACCATTCACATCTCCCAAAATAATTTTCACATCATAATTACCTTCCGGAATTTTTACAGAAAAAAAGAAAGGTTTGTTCCCGGTAATAAAATCAGAAGTAACCGTGTTTTTTTTATTTCTTACTACGGTTTCAATACCTGTTGAATTGATAAAGCCATAACCAGCAGCATCAGTATAAATAGTTTGCGGCGTTACAGCAGTATAACCTTTTGCAGCAGCAGTGCTTCCAAAATCAAATTTGTAATTGGCTTTTTGTTGTGCTGTAACAGCAATGCAACAACTAATTGCTGCTGTAAGAAATAATAATTGTTTATTCATAGAACTGTAACGCACTGTCGTTCATTTTAAATTTATTTTTTTCTACCAGCTTATACATTTCTGCGGCAGCTAAAATTACCGGACCATAGCCATGCGCTGCAAAAACATTAACGGGGCGGTAATAATAAAATGCAGGATCGAACGCCATTCCTGTTCCTACGCATGTACCTTCTACCTGGCCTTTATCATTTACTTTTGTGGCTACAGCATTCCATGCAAGATTTGCCATGGGTGCATAAGTAACAGGGTTTAACCAACCTTTGTTACAGGCATGTGCAATGCAATATGCATAAATGGCTGTTGCAGATGTTTCTAAATAACTATCTTCCCTGTCTAATAACTGGTGCCAAAAGCCGCTGCCACTTTGGTAAGATGCCAGGCCTTTTGCATGAGCTTTAAATTGCTGCAAAACAAAAGCTCTTCCTTCATGATTTTCCGGTAATACATCCAATAATTCGCACATAGCCAGTAAGGCCCAGCCATTGGCTCTTGCCCATTTAAATTCAGGATGCGTTTCCATACTTTCTACCCAGCCGTGCATGTACACGCCTTTTTCTTTTATAAACATTCGCTGACTGAATAATTTTATTTGATTCACTGCATCATCAAAATATTTTTTATCGCCGGTTAGTTTACCCATTTGCGCTATGGTCGGTACGCCCATATACAAATCATCTAACCATAAAGTATTTTTTTGCGGCCGCATTCTTGCCAATGTCCCATCAGCTAAACGGTATTCTTTTTTAGTTACCCAATCAGCATACACATCAATTTGTGGCCGCAGGTTATCATTTACGCCAGCAGTTGTTGCTTTTATCATAGCCGCACAAACTGCGCCTGCATCATCCAGTGCCCTTGGCTCTATGGGTTGACGCAATAAATAATTATTGCCTTTAACTGTGCCAGATGCTTTTAATTTTTTTGCCGCCGGTATCCAGGTGGCTAAAAAATTAAGGCGGTCTTTTACATAGTTAGTATATTTTTTATCGCCGGTAGTTTCGCCAGCCCATAACATGGCGGAATAAGTAACGCCCCACTCGTAACTGGTTAATCTAAAATCTGCTTTTTGCAAAACGGTATTGCTGTCAATTTTTGCAACATCGGTAACAACTTCATTTGTTTTTTTATTTACCATTTGCGGCGGAGTTACTTCATCCAGGTAATTAAACACCCTGTCAAGCACTTTTTTTATTTCCTCTTTTTTCATCGGTTCATACGGCACGGGGTAATCCACCTTCATGGCATGTAAAGGAGCTGTTACATCGTTACCGGTTTTTTGTGCTTTGGCAAACACAGCAAATAAAATACAGACAAAAAGTAATTGATTTTTTTTCATAAAATTTATTTCAATATTTATGTTACTAAAAGTACTTAATTACAATATTACAGATGGGCTTAAAATTAAAGGACGGTACAATTTTCATTGCCCGCCCTTTACCAACTGCTAAATGAGAAAAAAGTTAATAGCCCGGGTTTTGCATTGCTTGTTTTTCTGTTCCTGTCAAAGCTCTTCCACCTGTTTTTATGGCATCAAGGAATGTTTGTGGTATTGGGCGCAGGTTATGACGATCCTGAATATTAGGAGCAGCATCAGGATTAAATACCTGGGCACGTTTTACCAATGTTTTGGTACGGCTCAAATCCTGCCAGCGCAAATACTCTCCAGCCAATTCACGTGACCTTTCGTTTAATACCAGCGCCAGCATCCTGTCGTAAGCTGCTGTTAAACCTAACGCATTTATAATATACTCATCTCCCGCAGGCAAAGCGGCAATGTTAGTAATTGCTAAAGGCGTTGAAGCTGCAGTTGTAACAGGAATATTATTTGACTCGTAATAAGAATTTTCAGGGAAGAACGAAGGCGGTACAGCTTGTGGTGCACTGCTTGGTGCAGCACCTCCATCATAATAAACCGAACGGCTTTCTGCATTTTTGTATTCTGCTCTTGCCCTTAATGGATTAATATAAGGCAACGCATCAGCATAAGTACCTGTACCCAATTTTGCCAAACGTACTTTTGCTTCTGCTGCAATTAAATAGGTTTCAGCAGATCGGGCCAATGTAATATCACGAAGGCCTCTTACATCGTTAAAACCTGCTGTACGTGAGCCATCAAAAAATTTACTTAATGATGGAAATTTACGGGTATCGTTCCACCCACCGTCGGCGGTAACACCAGTTTTATATGCTACATACACATGTGGAATAGTTTTACCGGTGCCGCTGTATATAACCGAAGGAGAATTATTTAATACATTAGCAGAAAACCGGGTATCGCCTGGTTGATTGATAACGTACATAATACCCAAATCTCCCTGAACATAAGGAGTCGATGGCGCATTAGCATTAACCTTGTGTTTTGTACGGAAGGTTTTCCAAAACCTTGAGTCGTTTTGCAAATCATATACTCGGTACATGAAAAAATTTGGTGCCAGACGGCTGAACGGGCGGTCGCCACTTAAATCTCTTTGCATTTGAGCAACATCTTCGTAACGGGATGCATAGTATAAATGCTGTGTATTTTGGCCGGTTGCAGACAAGTCAGATGTAAACTGTGCAGACAAAATAACTTCACGCAGGTTTTCATTGGCTCCGTTAGGTGCAGTATATCTCCATAAATCACCAAAGTTGGGTGCCAACGCATGATTAGCTATAACTGCATCACATAATGATCCAATAGCTGCTAAGTCGGCTGCTTTGGTTGATGAATTCCATGAATCATTTATTTCACTGGCACGGCTTAAATATGCTTTTGCCAGAAAATGTGATGCTGCATCTTTGGTAACTTTTGCCGGTCCACCGGTATTAGGTAAAAGGTTAGACGCTTTTATAAAATCAGCAATTATTACATCATATACCTCTTTAGGCGATTGACGTGTAAACTCTAATTCTACCCCAACGCTGGGTGTAGTTTTTAAGGGTACTGCCCCAAATTGGCTCACCAATCTTAAATAGTTATAGGCTCTAAAAAAATAACCTTCGCCTAAAGCTGTTTTTTTAATAGCATCTGCTGTAGAAGCACTGGCTTCTGCATTTTGAATAATCAGGTTGGCATGACCAATACCAACGTATAAATTATCCCACTGTGCTTCTGCAGCAACAGTATTTCCGTTGTTTGGTGTAACAAAAGATCCAAAAGTGTTGCCATAGGAATTGTACATACCGTTGGATGGATCTCCTCCTACACGAAATTCATCAGCTCCATAGCACATGTTCGCAAATGCCATTTCGCCATTGAATTGTGTAGCAAATACCTGGTGATAACCGCCTTGCACCAATTGTTGAATACCGGCGTCTGATGTATAATAAATAAAATCTCTTGAAGTTTTCAATTCTTCATCCAGAAATGACTTTTTACACGATGTGGTGCCTGATACTATAAGTACCGCTACCAAAATTATATTTAATATTTTCTTTTTCATATTGAATAATTTAATGAGTTAAAAACCTGCGTTAATACCAAATGTTAGGCCCCTGTTAGAGAACATAGACACCGCATCCATATCCATAAACTTAATTTTTGAAAACAGCATGCTTGGGTTAGCAGCCTGCATGTACACCCTAAGGGTTGACATGTGCAATTTAGATACTACATTACCTGGAACGTTATAAGAAGCAGAAATATTCCTCATTTTTAAGAAAGATGCTTTTTTAGGCCCAAGTGCTGCAGAGTAGTTATCGCCTGAAGCCACTGAATAAAATGGTTTTTGATACTCGCTATTTTGGTTGTTTTCTGTCCAGTAGTTAATCTGCCGCTGATTTCCCCTTGCAGTTTGAGCTTCGCCACCTGTGTTAAACCAGTAATTTAAACGGCCATAAATAAAGAATGACAATTCAAAGTTTTTATAGGAGAAACTGTTTGTCATACCCACAACCCAGCGGGGCGTTGTATTTCCAATAACTGTACGGTCGTTGTTTGCATCAATTTTGTTATCACCATTCTGATCGATAGGCCTAACCTGGCCTGCCGTAAACGCATTGCCATTAAGGCCAAACTTACGTATTGCTGCGGTATCGGCATATTGCCAGATGCCATTGGAGGCAAAACCATATATTACACGAATGGGTTGGCCGGGGAAAAGGTTATTTAGAACATCAGGATCTTTTCCAAATGCACCTTCAACCAACCGGTCTTTTTGCCAGCTTACATTAGTATTGGTTGTCCACTGAAAATTTTTGGTTGTTAGATTTACAGTATTGATATTGATATCAATTCCTTTGTTATCTGTTAAACCAATATTAGTTAGCGTAGTTCTGGATCCCGTAACACTTGGCAGTTGTTGCAGGAATAATAAATCTTTTGTTTTAGAAGTATACACATCAATTGATCCGGAAATCCTTCTTTTTAATATACTAAAATCAACACCTAAATTGTATTGAGTGGTTTTCTCCCATCTTAAATTAGGATTACCCAATTGTGTTGTGGGAAGTGAGGCTGCAAGAACACTACCCCCGTTTGGATAGAAAAGTGGAGTACCGAAAGTTAATGTGCGGTAAGGTTCAATTGAAGAATTACCTGTAACACCTACACCAAGCCGTAATTTTAAATCGTTTACAAGTGTAACATTTTGCATGAATTTTTCACGGCTTACACGCCATGCAAGGGCAGCGCTTGGGAATATATCCTTCTCGTATCCCTCTCCAAGTTGAGAAGCAGCATCACTACGAATAGAGGCTGTAAATAAATACCTATCATCGAACCCATAATTAAGGCGTGCCATATAACTTACTAATTGGCTTTCGGTTAATGGAGATACACGGGTAATGGTAAGATTAGTGGCTGGTAGTACTGCATTATTAAGTTCGTACCATTTTTGACTGGCAAAAGGTATAGCAGTACCAACCAATCTATTTACAGGATCAGCAACATATTTTGTAGCACTTTGCAATAAAGTAAGGCCAAAGCTGTGCTGCTTAATTTCTTTGTCGTAATACAAAAGGTTATCTATTGTCCAGGAATAAGTTTTAGCTTCCTGCAGCGATGCTCCATTAATACCACTACTTGCCGCAGACTGACCATCTATATAAGTACCGTTGGAATAATTTGAAAAATCGGGGCCAAAGTTCATGCGGTATTTCAATCCCTTTAAAGCATGATGAATTTTGCCAAAATCCACTTGTGCGTACAGGCTTCCAAATGCACGAAGGGTTGACCGTTGGTCTTGTGTATATTTTTGTTCATCCACCACCGTTTTTATGGCCACATCGCCACCTGGTAAAAGTACTCTGTTTCCTGCAGAATCATAAGGAACAGCCCACCTGAACATACCTCTTGCAGAATTATAAATACTGGTTGCCGGAGAACCTACAAATGAACCGATTACAATGTTAGACTGGCCGAACTCCTGAACCCCTTGTGTAACATTTATATTAAAGCCCATATTAAACCAATCAGTGGCTTGTATATCTACACTTGCTTTACCTGAATACCTGTTAAATTTTTGTCCGATAGAGGTACCCTTGTTATTGAGGTAACCAAAAGAGGCATATGCTTTAATATTTTTTGTACCCCCGCTAACACTTATTGTATTATCTGTTGTAATACCAGTTTGCGATGTCAGCCCTAGCCAATCTGTACTAGCCACTCTTGAACCATCCCATGTACCGGAAGCCCAGCCCTGGGCAATATTTTTCCAGGCAGCAGGGTCGGCATTTGCGTTAAACATATCCCGGTCGTTAGTAACATTTGGATTATCGCCTCTTGGACGGCCTCCTGGATTAGTAGAACTAACTGGATTAGAATAGTAATATGCCCAACGACGAAAGTCTATATATTCTGCAGCTGTCATAATCGGTGCCCAGTCTCTTACTTTTTCAGTAGAAAGTGAGTTATAAAAGTTTACCTGTACTTTACCTGCTTTACCCTGCTTGGTGGTAACAATTACAACACCATTTGCACCTCTTGAACCATAGATGGCCGTGGCAGACGCATCTTTCAATACATCTATCGATTCAATATCATTTGGATTAAGGTACTCAATACCACCAGTTGTTACAGGGATATTATCAACCACAAATAATGGATTGTTGGTTGCATTTACAGAACGTTCGCCACGAATTCTGATGCTGCCTACCTGGCCGGGGCGTTCATTTGAGGTGATATCCACACCAGATACTTTACCCTGCATAGCCTGCAAGGCATTATCAACCGGACGGGAGCGGATGTCTTTTTGATTGATGCCGGCAACAGAACCAGTAACATCTTTCTTTTTAACCGTTGCGTAACCAATTACAACAACATCGGTTAAGTTTTCGTTTGTGGTTTTTAATGTAACAGATAACTGCTGTTGGTTATTTACAGCAATTTCCAGTGGCTCGTGGCCTACATAACTAATTAGCAATTTTGCTTTACCAGATGAAACATTTAAAGTAAATGCTCCACCCTGGCCGGTAATAGCCGAGTTTTTTGTACCTTTTTCTAATACAGTTGCGCCTTCTAAAGCTTTACCGGCATCATCGATAATTTTACCGGATACTGAAAAACTCTGCGCCTGAATTGAAAATGAAGAAATGAGAAAAATAAGGAGAATTGCAAAATTCTTCCTTAGGAATTTTTTGTTCATAATAGCATCGTTAAATGGTTAATAAAAAGCAGTTTAAAAAATTCCCTATAGCGTGGGAATCATTAAAAATAGTTTGTTACTTATTCTGTGCAAAAAAAAACTGTGCAATCGTTTGCGTAACAAAGAGCACAAATCCTGAACACTTTACTAAAACAAAACACTATTTTTAATATACTAAATTAAAAAAGGCAGGATTTATATCATCCTGCCCTATCCTGTATTATAGTGTTTTGATATACTGTATTTGTTTTTTTAAAGGGCAAAAAAATAGTGCATGTTTTTAATCATGCACTATTTTATAAAAAGTTGTGTTTGTAATTAATTAAATTTAAAAGGTAAAAACCAATCTTTGTTCATCAGTTTTGTACGGGCTGCATTTGCTGCGCCTGCAGATAGGCCGGACTTGCGTAACTTATCATATACTTTATCTGCAATAAATGCAGGATCGTTTCTGCGGATAGCTACCCTTAACAAATCTGACCAACGTTGTCCTTCATAAGCCAGTTCCAGTGCATCTTCGGCAAGTATCATATTCTCTACGTTAGTTACACTGTCTGTTACCGGTAATGTAACCGGTTTTAATGCAGCCCTTCCCCTTATACCGATATTGCGGTACCATGTATTTCTGTAAGCTGGTGCCTGTCCGCCCCTTGCATCAAAATCGTAAGGCCATGGTAAAAATGTTTGATGGTAGTTGGTAACATCCCGGTTTGCAGCAACGTTATTGCCCGGAAAAGGGTCGTAAGTATAATTAATGCCTTTATTTACCAGTGCGTAAGCCACCCTGTGTTTACCAGCACGATTTGCTGCCTCGGCATAATGCAGGTGCAATGTTGCGGCTCTGGTTAAAAACCATTTGCCTGCTTTGCTAAATGCATTTATCGGTAAATTATCTGTACCCAGATAGTTGTAGAGATTTTTCATAATCACCGGTTGCCCGCCAATTGTTTTGTAAGTAAAATTTGCCCTTGCATCAAAGGGAAAATTATCCCGTAACACTTCGCCGGCTGTAACCGTTGCAGACGTAAATACATAAACCTGCTGCTGACTGTTCCAGTAATCTATTGCCTGTTGTGCCGGCCTTACCAGGTAGCTTCCTCCAACAGGAGAAAACAGATCGATGTAAGGATTTACCGGTTCGAAATTTCTATCGAAAGGCAAGCTCCATATCATTTCCCAGTTAAACTCATTATCAGATTGCGGCCTTTCGAATAAATACCGCCATCCGTTGGTATAAACTAATGATGAAAAATCCTGCACACGGGTATAACCTACACTGGCATTATTAAAACTTGAAATACGGTATTGGTTATACCATAACTCTGAGTTACCTGTAGGGCCGCCAATTTCCAAAACTCTTTTAAACCTGTCTGCAGCTTTATCATATTGCCCCTGCCATAAATATAAATCTCCCAGTAAAATATGTTTATTAATAAAAAATTTGCTGGTGTTATATCCATCTACTGTTGTTTGCAATGTAGTACCGGCAGGATAATCATCTGTAAAAGGAAGCCGTTCGGTAAATGCTACCAGCGAATCTATTAAAACAGGCAGGGTAAGCCTGGGAAAATTACTGTTGTCTTTTAAATCCTGTACCTGTACAATTGGATTGGTAACATAAGGGATGGTGCCATAATGAATACCCAATTGCAGATATACCCAGCTGCGTATTGCGCCAATATCGGAATAGCGTTGATTAAATTCTGCTTCTTTTAATTTACTTGCCGCATACATTTTTGTAAAATTGTACAGTACATCATTACAGTTAACAATTACATCATAAAAAGGCTGCGGATCGGTATATGGATTGTTTACTGTAGCGGTATGTTCACTTACCTGCCTTAAGCTTAAATCGGCATTGCCGGTAATGTCCATCAAATCGCCTCTCAGTTCATTTAATATCATGTAAGGCTTTGCCAACTTCATAAATTTGCCATATACACCAATTACTGCCGCATCTGCATCAAATACGTTGCGGTACATATTTGCCACCCCAACAACATTTTTGGGTTCTACATCTACAATTTTTTTGCAGGACGATATAGTAACACCAACAGCAGTTATTAAAAATGCAAGTCTTGTTTTATTAAGCATGTATTTCATTTCTATAAATAATTTTAATAAACATTTTTATTATAAGCCTACTTTAAAACCAAGCTGAACGGATCTGAATTGTGGTTCCAGTGTATTGTCAACACCTTTTCCAAAAACACTTTCGGTAGCACTAAACTCCGGATCGAAACCTTTGTACCTGGTAAGGGTAATTAAATTATTGCCTGTTGCATATACAGCTGCGTATTTAAAAAAGCCTGTTTTAAATGGTATGTCGTACGAAAAAGTAAGTGCCCTTAATCTTACATAAGAGCCATCTTCGATCCAGCGGCTGCTGAAACGGCTGTTGCCCATCGGGTCGCCCCATGTTGCTTTTGGAATGCTGGTTACATTGCCATTGGTTTTCCAGCGGTTTAATACAGCGTCGGTCTGGTTGTAAGCATTACTCATACCTTCCAGCTGTGCACGGGTGTAATTAAATATTTTGTTGCCCGACGTAAATGTAAAAAATGCATTTACCGAAAATCTTTTGTAATTGAATCTGGTATAAAATGACCCATAAAGATTTGGTGCAGCACTTCCCAGGTTTACCCTGTCATTATCATCTATAACTTTATCGCCGTTTACATCTGCAAACCGTACATCGCCACCTTTAAATGCAGCCAATGTGCCATCCGCTTTTTTTACTGACAATCCTTCGGCAGCAGCAACAGCATCCGAAACATACACACCATTTGCTTTGTGGCCATAAAATTCGTTAGGCGAACCTGCAACCTGAGTTATATAAGTTGCCCCGGCAAATGAAGTAATAATATTTGCAGCCGGCAGTTTAGTAACTGAAGAAACGTTTGTACTGATATTAAATCCTGCATCCCAGTTAAAATTCTTTTTATTGATCAGTCTTGCAGCAGCTGTAAATTCCACTCCGGTGGTTTTTAATCCTCCGCTGTTGGTAATCACATAATCGAAGCCGCTTGCTGTAGGCAATGGTTCGTAAGTAATTAATTTATCTGTAGTATTTCTAAAAAAGTCGAAACTAAACTGCAGCCTTTCTTTTAATACGGCCACATCAACACCTACATTAAATTTCCGCACTTCTTCCCATTGCAGTTTATTATTAGGAATGCCGGCACGTACCAGCCCCTGCATACCTAATAAGTTTTGCGGAACATAAGTTTGCTTTGCAGTATAGTTTCCAATATCATCATTACCCGAAAGGCCTAATGAAGCCCTTAGTTTTAACAGATCTACTTTACTATCGGCCATTGCTTTTTCGGATGATATTAACCATGCTGCAGCAATTGATGGCAATACCGCAAAATTATTTTCACCGATGTACAAACTGTTTGTAATGTTTGATCCAAAGCGGCTGGAAACATCAGCCGAAAGATTTGCAGACAGGAAATATTTATCCTTAAATGAATAATCAGCATTAGCATAAGTGCTGAACCATTTTGCTTCACCAATATCGCCGCCAATTTTTCTTAAAGCATTTACACCATTACCAACGCTTACCAATTCATCAATGGCAGAGTTATAACCCAAACCATAATCCTGTTCGGTTTTATCCTGTAAATATCTTACCCCTGCCCTTGCAGTAAAGGAATGGATTTTATTAAAGTGTGTTGCATAGGTCAGGCGCAGATCATCTGATAATGAAAAAAGAGAAACCACCTGTGTACCCAGCCTGCTGTAAGCAATACCGGTACTTAATGTATCGGGTGTAATACCTTTACGTGGCACAAAAAAACTCTCCCTTACTTTATTGTAAATAATACCGATGGTATTAGTAAGCGACAATGATCTTGAAAAATCGTATTTAAAACTGATAGACCCCATAAAGCGGTATGCTTTATTTAAACCTGTTCCCTTGTCAGTAATGGCAAGCGGATTACCAATATTTAAAGTATCCCTGTCGGCCAATGTAGGCGATTCCACACCTGTTGCAGACACATCATTGGTACGCAGAAAAGGTGCTTTTACCAACGCTAAAAAAAGCGGATTTGATTTAGCGGCCAGGCCCTGATCCCTTATATTCTGTTCGGAAAATGTAAAACTTAAGTTGGTGGTGGCAGTCATTCTGCGGCTTAAATTTAAATCGCCGTTAAACCGCATATTGTATCTTGACAGATCGGTATTACTGATTATACCGCCATTATTTAAATACCCCAAAGAAATTGCGTACTTGGCAATGTTATCGCCACCGGTTACTTTTAAATAAACATTTTGTGTGGCCGATTGTTTTAACACCAGCTTCTGCCAGTTGGTTTGATTGTGATACGCATAATAAGAAGCGTTTGACTTATCATCGTTCATAAATGGTTCACTGGCAATTTGTGCATCGGTCATCCCCTTTGTTTTTAATAACTCCGAAAGATATACCCTGTAATCAGCAGCATTCATTACCGGTAATGTTTCAGGTGCCAGGTTAAGGCCTCCGCTTACAGCAAAATCAATTTTTGTACCCAGTTCTTTTGCTCTTATTGTTGTAATAATTAATGCGCCATTTGCACCTTTGGTACCATACAATGAAGAAGCGTCTTTTAAAACCGTAATATTATCTATATCCCTTACATCTATACCGGATAATGGGTTAGAGTAATTGTTGGAAATGATTGAACCGCCGTTACTGTTATTATTAAAAATAATTCCATCTACAATTATTAATGGCTGGTTGGTGGCATACAGAGAATTAATACCCCTTAAAAAAATTGCGGCACCTATATTTTGTGTACCGCTGCGCCGGGTAATATTCAGCCCTGCAACTTTGCCCTGCAAATAAGCATCGGGGGTTTCATTAAACCTGTTCCATCCGTCGTTTACCTGTACACCAGTTGCTGCATATGGCGTTAATGCTTTTGAACTATACCCTGTTACCAACTGCACATCATCTGTCATTGCAGAAAAATTTTCATCGTACATCACTATATTTAAAACAGGTAATCCTTTTACTGCAACTTCTTTAGATTGATACCCATCGCCTGTTAATAACAATACGGCTTCATCTGCCGGTAAATTAATGCTGTAATTTCCTGCACTATCGGTTAATGAAGCAGCAAATTCTTTATAGGTTAACCGTATGCCACGTATAGGTTTACCGGTAGCTGCATTTGTTACAGTACCTTTTACATTGAACTTGTTTGAATTGTCTGCAACAGTCTTTATTTTTTGTGCATTTACAAAAAGGCAGGCTGCAATTGCAACAGAAAGCGTAAGTATTTTCTTTAATCTATTCATCATGTCAAAATAATAATCTTTAAAAAAAAGTTTTAAGGTAATGGAACCAATCTTAAATAATCCAATACCATTGGCCCGGTTGTTATTGCTGTTAATCTCCACTCAACTGTACCATATTTTGAAATGGTGATAGTACCCAAATTAACTTCGTTGTATGCCCCTGCTGCACTAAATAAAGGAACAGCATGTGTTAATGTACCCTGCACGGCTGCTAAGCCGGTGTGCCATGCATTTATTGTTTGGCTAAAGGCAGTAGCCTGAAAATCATTAATTGCTGATGCATACACCTGGTATCTTATAGATGGCGTTTCATTTACCCTGTAAAAAGAATAATAGGTTGTAACGCCATGGCCGGTTACCATTATATCAGAGAAATTGATTCCGGTTACAGGGTTACGACGGATCCTGTAATTGGTATTTCCTGTTCTGTCTGATAAAAAACCTGAAGGACTTTCTCCCTGTAAAATGATTGGTATAAATTTATTTACTGTAGGTACATCCATCCTGCTCATAATGTACACATAGCCATTACTTAATTTTTTTACATCAACGACAAAAGCAGTATTAAAAGGTACGGTAATACCCGACCGTGATAATAATGATGCCGGAATTGCAAGCGGGTTTTGATACGCCACTTCATAAGCAAGGTCTTTAACAACATTCCATCTTGTAAGGCTGTCGGTTGAAACAGCAGCAGAAATAGTGGAATAATAATTTTTTAAAGAGTCGGCTTCTACAGCAAAGTTGGCATCCTGCATTACAAAATAAGTGTACTGCTTATCTTCCCGTTTCATATCATACACCCTGTCGTTAAAATAATTTCTTGCAACAACGCCTGTACCCGGCCTGTAAACCGGAAGCCCGGTATTTACACTTATACTGTCAATGATTGCAGTTGCCGGATCGAAGCCACTGTAGTTTAATGAAACGATGTAGGCGTTTTGAGCATACTGTGCCTTGGTGCTGTTTATAAATTCCCATATATTTTGTGCCGGTGGTACTATTCCATTAATGATATGCAATACACCATTGTTAACATAACTATCAGTTGCCCCAAGGGCAGCTTCGCCAAATTTGATAGTGTTGAACAAATTGTATTTACCACCAAGCATTTGAATGTTTACCGCAGCCTGCACATCTCTTGTAAAATATAGCTGGTTGGAAATATGATTTAAAACAAATGCCCTTAACTTATTTACATCGGCTGGTATGGCAGGATCAATTGCCTGTAATGCAGTATTGGTTGGCGCCCAAACAGTAAAAGTTTTTGTAGCCTGCAATAAAGAGTCTAAACCGGCAGTACGCACATATTCGGCAAACTTGCTCAGGCTGGGATTGGATGCTATTGCCTGCAACAGGTTTTGTTTTAAATTCTGCTGCTCAACTGCGGTATGGTCTTTCCATTTATTACAACCGGCCAAAGCAAGTGCAACAAACAAAACAATCCCTGCTATACTTTTCTTTTTTAACATCGCTTAAATATTTTATTACTTCTTTTATTTTTTTTTTAGAAATATTGTAATGTACCGTCAATATTAAATCTTGGCAAATACTGCACATCGTTAATAGGAATAAAATGGAACATATCTAAAAAGCAGGATGGGTTTCCGGTACCGGCAGGCGGTAAAGAACGTAATCTTAATTTATGCCTGTCGGTAGTAGCAACATCAACAATGCCCAGAAATTTACCTGTCATTAACTGGTTGGTATTTACAGTATATCTTTTCCATCCTAATGCATCCATTTCACCGTCGGTTAAATTTGGCCGCTGGTCGCTAAAATTAAATTGTCTCGATAAGTCAACCCCATCATAAGAAACCTGAACCGGCGCTTGCGATCCGCCTGGTAAACCAACCGTACCGGAACCTTTGGCAGCCCTGTAACAAACCCAAACTTTATACCTGCCCTTAATTAATATAGGTGTTGTAAATTCTATCCAGTTATGGCGGGAAGTATTTCCCATTGGAACGGTTAAATAATCGCTCCAGAACATATTTATTGTAGATGAAGTACTGTAAGTATAGCTCAAAACATTTGCAGGATTATTATAGGTTATGTCTTTTACAGCACCATACTCAAAATTAAAATTTGCCCTTCTGAAAATTGCCGGCAGTTTTCTTACTTCCGGAAAATCGGCTACATCCCAGAATACTGCTGTAGGAAAACGCAGCTTAGGTTTAAAGTGCGCCAATGCGGTATGTAGTACCCCTGTTGTACCGGAAATATCACTTGTTGGCCTTTCCAGTTCAATCCCTATTTCACGTACGCCGTTAAAATCCAGGTCGTTTATTAAAACTTTTACCTCATCTAATTTAGATGCCAAAACCTCTAATGGTGCCAATGTGGTATGAGAACTTGCAGAAACAATATCGGCCAGGTATTTTATATCGGGTATAATATGATACTTCACATAAATATTCAAACTGTCTAATGGATTTAATGGATTGCCGGTGTTGGAGTATTTAGCCCTTAATGCTGCATAATTTGCAAAACCGGAATCGAGTAATGCTTTATCAGTTTCGGCCAAAACGGTAAACCACCTTCTTTGCGAAGGCACGGTACTGTTGATGGTATTGATGGTATCGTAGTAACCCGTTGCCTGCAATGCCTGTTTAAAAATAGAAAACTTAGGATCGGCAGCAATTAACTCTGCAACAGTTTTAGCGGCAGGTTTTAAAACCCTGTCAACCTCATGTATTAAACCATTACCCGTTCTTATATTACCCGATGTAATGGTACCCTGCCTGTTTACCAATATGGTGGATGTACCTGCATTGTTTACAACACCGGTTATTAAAAACTGCCCGTACATGGTAATAGTTGGTAATTTACCATCTTTAAAAGTAGCGGTTGTTAAAGTATCTTCCAGTAAATGAATTTTTACTATATTTTGTGCCTCTGCCTCAGTAAGCGAAGCAACCGTTTTATTAACTTCGGCCAGGTAAATTTTTACGGCACTATCGGTTGGCACAAACATAGTGTAAGAGCCATAAGCATTTAAGAAGCCTGCATAGCCCGATTTGTCAACTATGGCAGTAATGGATGAATATTTACCGGGGTTAGATTTTATATAGCCGTAAATATTCAGATCGGTACTGGTACTATCAACATATTTTATTTTTTTACAGCTTTCTGTGTAAAAAATGATAAGCATGCCAACAGTAGCTGCCAACAAAATGCTTAGATGTTTTTTCATACGTTTAATTTTTATTTCTTAAATAATTATTTATAAAAAGGGTTTTGTACCAATGCCTTGTTTGTTGTTAACTCATAATTGAATATAGGCAGGTAATGACAGTTTTTATCTCTCATTTTTGCAATTGCCGATTGCTGGCGGTTGGCAGGTACGGTACCGGCAACCACATCCAGCAGCAGGTCTAATCTTTGATAATTATTCCGGCGTGCATTTCTTAACAGATCATACCAACGCTTGCCTTCAAATGCAAATTCCCTTGCCCGCTCTTTTAAAATAAAATCGCCTACCAGCAATTTATCGGTGGGTGATGGATTGGTATTTGTGGCAACCAGTGCCCTTGCCCTGTTTCTTATCTGCGTAACAAGTGTTAATGCTTCGGCACCATTGCCCAATTGGTTTAATGCTTCTGCTTTTATCAGTAAAATATCGGCATACCTGTACATGATCCAGTGTGCAAAAGATTCTGCCTGCGCCCTTACTGCTGTTGTATTATTAAGGCCTATATATTTCCATATCACCTGGTCGGTTGATCTTACAGCAGCACCATCGCCTCTTATATCTATTTTTGTAGGGTCAACCAGGTCAATAGTATAAATCTCATCCATTACAATTGTGCTGGCTATAAACCTTCTTGCGGTGGTATTAAACATCGTGTAAAACGGGTTCAGGTTCTGGTTGTCAAACTGCAGTTCAAAAATACTTTCGTTACTGTTGCCATTTACATATAAAGTCCTGTACCAGGTATTGGCATCGGCTCCATCAACCAAACCAAAAGCTGAAGTGGAAATTATTTTGTTACAGGCGGCAACAGCTTCTGTATATTTTTCCATCCATAAATACACATCGGCCTGTATGGCATTAACGGTAGCCTTTGTTACTCTTCCTTTATTTAATGCCCTGTCGCCATAATCAACCACAGCTGCAGTTTCTGCTTCACTTAAATCTTTTACCACCTGTGCCAATACTTCTTCCTGCGGGCTTTTTGGTATTGATACAATGTCCTTATCGCTTTGTGTTGCTTTTAATTTAAGCGGCACCTGGTCAAAAGTACGTACCAGGTAAAAATACATTAATGCCCTGATGGTTTTTGCTTCGGCAACTGCTTTATCTAATGCGGCCTGTGTAAATGTAGCATCCTGTGCAAGTACACCCGGTGCATAATCTATAACGGTATTGCAGTAATTAATTGTTTCGTAAATACCTCTCCAGTTTGCAATGTTATTACTGGGCAGCATATTTACATTTATCACATCAATCTGTTCGGCTGTAGTTGCCAATGTACTTGTAATCATATCTGCTCTCAATTCGCCCCACACAAAAAACGACTCGGTATTACTTCTTGCTCCGGTTTGAGAACCGGTAAGCGAAATATAACAACCTGTAACTGCTGCAGCCACCTGCTCCTTTGTTTTCCAGTATTCGGCACCGGTTAAACCATCCAGTGGTTGTAAGTCGAGCCATTTTTTGCAAGATGCAAATGGCACCAGCATTAATAACATCAATAATTTTAAAACTGTTTTTTTCAACATTGTATTTCGTTTAAATTATTTTAAAAGCTTGCAGTAATACCAAGTGTTACTGTTTTAACCGGTGGCGTATAAGAATAATCAATAGCTACCCTGAATGGATCGCTGCCTCTAACACTTACTTCGGGATCCTGGCCTGTGTAATTTGTCCAGGTATATAAATTTTCAACACTTATGTATGCACTCAGGTTTTTTAATTTAAGTTTTTGTACCAGTTTTTTAGCTGCGGTATATCTTACTGTTGCAGTCCTGAAACGCAGGTATGATGCATCTTCAACATACCTGTCGCTGCCAAGCCAGTTATACCCTGTACGGTACATAGCCCTTGGCATATCGGTAACATCACCATCTTTTCTCCAGCGGCTTAAAGTTGCTGTACTCTGGTTATCGAAACCATACATATTGGTGGTATTTATTTTAGTACCGTTTACCAGATCGAATTTATACCTGTAGGTAAAAAATGCCGAGAATTTCCATTGGCCTTTATGAGATAAGGAAGTACCAAAACCTCCAGTGTATTTTGGCATACTGTTACCGAGGTAAACAATATCCTGATAGTTTATATTGCCATCATGGTTTATATCCTCATACATGGCATCGCCTGGCTGAAAAGTATATCCGATGCTTGGGTAATTAAATTTCATGAAAACTGTCTGGCCTGTTGGGCCTATAATATTTTTTCCGCCGGCATCTGTAGCAATGGTGGATTGTAAATCTTTATAAACACCTTTAAATTTAAACCCGTAAAATGATCCAAAAGGATTATTGATCTGCAGATAAGTTTTGTACTGGCCGTTGGCTTCAATATTTCCTTTATCTCTTGGATACAGGTCTGATATTTCCCGTATAACATTTATGTTACGGGCAATATTGAAATTAAAATCCAGCTGCCACTTTTTTGTTTTTACAGGTGTAAAACCAAGGCCCAGTTCAAAACCCTGGTTATCCATTGTACCCACATTCATATCTACACTATTAAACCCGTTGATAGAAGATATCTGCAAACCCGGGAAATACATTTGTTTGGTACGGTTAATATAAAACTCCGCATCGGCTGTAATACGCTTGTTAAACATACTTAAATTAATACCAACATTCTGCCCTACAATGGTTTCCCATTTTAAATTAGATAATTCCATATTGCCGGGATACACACCAGCCTGGCCTAAATAAGACCATGAAAAAGTATTATAGGTATTAATGTAGCTGTAATCCCTGCGTGGCTGATTACCCGATTGGCCATAACTTGCCCTGAAACTGAGGTCATCAATTTGCTTATTGAAACGTTTCATAAATTTTTCGTCGGACATTCTCCAGCGGAAAGATGCTGATGGAAATAAGCCGTAACGGTTTGCAGGGCCAAACCTTGAGTTACCATCGCCACGAAGCCCGACATTTATAATATATTTATCCATAAAACTGTACTGCCCGTTTACCAGTAAACCTATACTGCGGGTTTGGCCCGAATATGCTGTAAGCCTCGATTCGCCATTTTGTGTACGGCCGGTATTAGAAGGATCCTGTAATATTGATGATGCAGTATTGGAAACTAATATTTCCTGCGATACATATTTGTTATCGTAGGTATTCAACGAAAGAAAACTTACTAATTTATGTTTTTCATTTTTTAAGTTGGGGGTATAAACCAGGTTGGTTTTTGTTTGCACATTAAACACATCTATATCGCCATCGTACGCCCTGTTAACAGAAGTCTCGGTCCATGGCCTGCCGGTAGAAGTTTGGGGCAAAAAGCTGTTGTTTTTATTATTGTTTACATCAAACTGCACATCAAAAGTTGCCATTAAAACTTTTTTCAAAATTTCGTACTGCAGGTTAAAATGCGGTGTTACCCTCTGGCTTATGATTTTATTACTGGCATCATTTGCCATAGCTACAGGATTTATTGTACCATTCACATTTCCGCCGCTGTTTATATTCTGGTAAAAGCCCTGTATGTTAGTAGCCGGAGTAAAATAATTACCTGATAAATTGCCAAATTCATCGTACTCATAAATGCTCATGTTGGGCATTTTTCTGTAGGCAATATCCCTTAAGTTATTGGCAAAGTTGCGGTTGTTATCAGTATAGGAATAAGAAATGTCTGATTTAAAACGGATACGCTCAGATACAATATAATCTAAATTGATACGGGTGCTGATACGGTTTAAATAAGTACCGATGGTTGTACCTTTTTGGTTAAGATAACCCATAGATGCAAAATACCTTGCTTTTTCGCCACCACCTGTCATAGATATATTATGATCCTGCATAAAGCCCCGCTGTGTAATGGCTTCTATCCAGTCGGTGTTTTTACTGTAATTATTATACCAGTAGGGATCGTTGGGATCGTACTGAAATTCTTTAATATTCTGTGTATTCAGCGGCGTTCCTGTGGCATTCATATATGCTTCGGGAATTAAAGTGGAATACTGGTCGCCGGAAAGCATGGGAATAGCATCGGGTTGTTTTGTAACAGATGTTTTATTGGTGTAGGTAAATGAAGGTTTACCTACAACACCTCTTTTAGTTGTAATTACAACCACACCACTTGCTGCCCTGGAACCCCAGATAGCTGTTGCCGCAGCATCTTTTAAAATGGTGATATCCTTAATATCTGAAGGTGCAATATTTAATAAACTTGCATAACCCACTTCATCAGCAGCACCAAAATTAAAATCGGATGGTATTGCAGTTTCGTAAGGCATATTATCAACAACTATTAATGGGTCATTAGAGCCATTGATGGAAGATGTACCCCTGATACGTATCTGCATACCTGCACCCGGATCGCCGGAGTTGGCTGTAATATCCACACCCGCCATTCTGCCCTGCAATGCCTGGTCAATTGATGCCGCCTGCATTTCTTCAAGGTCTTTTGCATTAATGTGCGACTGCGCTGTTGTCAATTCCCTTTCGGATACCGGCAGCATACCATTATCTGCCTTACGCTGCGATACCACAATAACATCACCCAGATCCCTGCTGTTACTTTCCATAGTAATATTAAAAGTTGTACGGGTATTTATTGACAGCGACTGAGAACGGAAACTGATATGACTGAATGATAATTTATTTTTTGGATTGGAAATCTTAATAACAAAATTTCCTTCCACATCTGTTTTTACTGCACGTATGGTTCTGCCATCTGCATCAACTTCTGCAACAGTTACATCCACTACGGGACGTTTATTTGCGCCAATAATTTTTCCCTGTACTGTAGTTGATTGTGCAACTGCTGCATTTATTAAAAGCACTGCAAACAACAGGCAACTTATTTTTGTGAATAAAACTTTCATTATAGAATGAATTTATTTTTTAATTTTTTTTGATTCTAAAGACCTTAATATTTTAAATAATTATCTACAAGATGTATCACTGTTCTGTTAGATAAATTATTATTCAGCGTTGTAACCATTCTTGCTTTGCGGCCAAAGCCATCTCCCAGTTCAAAAACCCCTCCCGGATAAAGTATTGAAAAAGTTACAGGATCGCCTGCTGCATTTCTTAACATAGAAGGAAAGGAACCAATATCGTTTCCGTTTGCAACCACGGTTCTTTTATCAAGAAAATGATATAAAATAAATTTCTCCACTTTTAATCTGTCGGCAATTAATGTAGGCGTAAAATTGGGTACCCCTGCAGTGCCCGGCAATAAACCATCGTTAATGGCCTGTACAATTGCTGAATTTTTAGGAACAAATAAAGTATAAAAAGCCCCTGCGGTAATACCGGTTATCTCAAAAGTACCGGTATTAAATATTGTTGAGTTTCTAAGGTAGTTCCAAAAATAGTTAAACTCAGATGTTGCAGGGTTTCCTAAAACTGCCATAGTAGAGCCAATGGGCTGATAAGTAAAATACAGCAGGTCGTTAATATAAGCCACCTGGCCATTTAATACCTGCCTTACACTATCAATAGTAACCGATACATTTTTTTCTACTGTACCTACTGAAAAAACTTTGTTGCCGTCATATTTCATGTATTCTCCGCCATACGACCCTATAATTCCCCTTACCCCGGTAACACCTAAATTGGCCAGCTCATTATTCGGTGTTTCTATAACACCGGTATTTATCATGCGCATTAAATTAAGCCTTACACTATCATTTGTTGAACCAAGATAGGTCCACAAATTAGATCCTGGATTGTAGCTATATCCCTTAGCTGCTAAAACCGCATCCGAAACCATGAACATGGTATATTTTACGTTGGGGTTTGTTATTACCGGTTTCAATTCCTGGTCGAGCAGCCTCGTCATTAACGAATAATTGGGATTGAGATAAGCTTTGCCATATACCGTTGAAAATACATTGGGTTCATTTACTTTTTTAGTGCCGTAAAAAACACCATTGCTCAATACTTTTCTGTCAACTATATCAGTAGTGCTGTTCATTTTTGCAGGCTCGCCCAAAAAATTATAGGTACTGCTGAACTTGCCTGGCCATACTGTAGATTGCCACATGTGTGCATTTAAAAGATCGGATATAATACTTAATGGTAAGGAATTGATGGTAGGATACTGCTGTAATACTACCGTATTGATGTATTTGGTTAATGAATCGTTGGTAGGTACAAATATTGTCCATCCATCTCTTTGTCCGTCATTATCCTGCAGCTTAAAATAATTTTCGTTGTTTGGAGAAAATGCTAAAAGGCTGGAATACACTTTTACCATAACATCATCAGTGCTGCCTTTTAAAACCTGGTACCGGCGTGTGGCATCAACATTTTTTATAAACAAAACCATAAACCTTTCTATAATACTTCTGAAAAGGCTGTACTGAGGTTTGTTTCTTAAATACTGATCAATACTGTTTAACGGCGTTACTACTTTATCGATAATATGTATTACGCCGTTCTCTGCGGCAATATCTTTTTCTGTTACTTTGGCATTGGCTACATTAAAGCCGGAGAAGGTTGAACCGGGGTAGAAATAACTATAGTCAGATTGCGACAGGCCTTTGGCCGCTAAAAACTCATTGGTAAAGTAAGGAATGTATTTATTATTGTTATCAGCAGATACATAATAGCCATTTACAGCCCCGTTATTATTTCTGTTGGATGCTACAGCTGTATAAGGTATGCCCGTGTCTGAAGTGTCTTTATAAAATCCGGTATAGTATGCAGTACGCCTTTTAAAAGCATTATCGGGTACCCATCCTAAACTTGATTGATAATCATCTATCCTTGTTTTTTCAAAAGCATTATATACCAAAAGATATTGTACCAGCATTTGTGCAGTGGCAGAGTCAACAGCACTTAAGCTGCTGAAACCACGGCTTTGAATGAATGCAGCAAATTCCGTATCGGCAGTAAATGCAGAATCACTTGGTGCAAAAATTGTCCAGTAACCTGCAGAACTTAAAGTTTGTTTATATCCTGCTTTATCAATTAAAGATAAAAAGCTTGTAAATTTTCCTTTAGCTGCAAGTTGCTGATAAATTGGCGCTGCAAGATTATCAGGCCTTGCATAATATTCATCAAATTTCTTTTGACACGACGTAAATGTTGCGGCAATTAATACAACTAATACAACATACGCAAACTGGTAAATTTTTTTATGCATACTATTTCCTGCTTTTTAAAAAATAAATTATCAATACATCTGCTTAGATGAAATAAAAAAACACATTACTTCATTAAAAATAATACCCGTTTAAATTGGGGAATTGTAAAACCGGGAGAGCCGGTCTTGTAAGAGTGGGGAATGTATATTTTTCTCATTTAGCAGCAGTTTATATTTTGTTACCGGTTTATACAAAAATAAAATCCGGCAAATTGCAATCAGTGTTAGCTTTTAATGCCTGTAAATTCCGACTTTAGTCTATCTCCACTATCCTGTGGCATCCTGCCAATCAGGCAATTAAATGCAGTTATACACCCTATGTGAAAAACTACAAACAACAGGCGGGATTTTTGGTTAGCTCAAAACAAAAACCGTCATCGTTTTGGGGCCGTGTGCACCCAGCACAAGTGACTGTTCTATATCTGCTGTCTTTGATGGCCCGGCGATAAAAACACCAAATCCATATTTACTATCATCGATAAAACTATAAGCTTCATGCATATTGTTTACAATATCTTTTTTATGTAATACAACTGCCAGGTGCTGACAAATAAATGGCAATGCCCTTATCTTCATTTCATCTTCTGTAAGCCATACTGCTCCATTTTCTGCAACTCCAAATACTGCCTTTACTACTGCCACTTCAATATTTTCTAAAAAATGTGCGTCTAAATTTCCATCAAGTATTTTTATTTCGCTTAATTCGGGCAGTGTAGTTACATAATTTTGATTACTGCTGAAGTTTTTTCTCACATATTCATTTATCTCATGGGTGTTTTGTATTTCTATTACTGTACCCCCAATTCCATTAAGCACAGTAACAAACTGTACAAAAGCATCTTCATACTTTACTGCAACAAGAGTATTTAAATCGGGTAACTGCTGCAATGCAGGCTGATTTAATTTAACTGCTTCTAATATTTTATTCCTGCTGCTCATTTCCTGTTCTTTTTATACCATTCAGTAAAAGATTGTTTGGGTGCTGCCGGCAAATCTCTTTGCTTATACCAGGGATTAAGCCGGTTATTTACCAAAAACGGTATATGCTTTATCACCCACCTGGCGGCTTTGCCAGCAAAATTAAAAATTGCCGGTTTGGATAAAGTGAAAGCCATCACTTTCATCGCCATTGTTTTTGTTTTAGGAGAATACCCTTCAGCCGTTAACACCTGCCGCCATTGATAGAGCTGGTTATGAATATCAATTTTTACCGGGCACACATTGGTGCAACTACCGCAAAGCGTAGAAGCAAAGGGCAGGTCGGCATGCTTTTTCATATCCAGGTTTGGCGATAGTATTGAACCGATTGGCCCGGCAACTACCGCATTATAACTAAAGCCTCCGCTGCGCCTGTACACCGGGCAGGTATTAAAACATGCTGCACAACGAATACATTTCAACGAATTGCGAAAACTTTCTCTACCCAATTGTACTGTACGTCCATTATCGACCAAAACAATATGCAATTGCTGGTGTGCATTTGGTTTTTTAAAATGGCTTGAGTAGGTGGTAATCGGTTGCCCTGTTGCACTTCGTGCCAGTAATCTTAAAAAAACACCCAGGTGTTTTCGCTGAGGAATAATTTTTTCAATACCCATGCAGGCAATATGCACATCTGCCAAATGAGCCCCCATATCTGCATTACCTTCATTGGTGCTTACTACAAACTCACCCGTTTCGGCAACGGCAAAATTTACACCGGTAATGGCTATTTTACGGGTTAAGAATTTTTCCCTTAAATGTATTCTTGCTGCATTGGTTAAAAACTGCGGATCGGCATTTCCCTTTGGCGTATTCAAATGTTTATGAAACAACTCTCCTATCTCTTCTTTTTTCCAATGTATGCAGGGCAATACAATATGGCTGGGATGTTCGCCGGCTAATTGTACAATACGTTCGCCTAAATCGGTATCCACCACATCAACTCCATTGGCGGCTAAATGATCGTTGAGGCCGCACTCTTCTGTAAGCATCGATTTACTCTTAACGATCTGCTCAACCTTATTTTCTTTTAAAATAGAAAGTACAATCTCATTATGCTCTTTTGCATCTGCGGCCCAATGCACCACCACACCATTTGCCAAAGCATTCTTTTCAAATTCAACCAGGTAGTCATACAGGTTGCTGAGTACATTATTTTTTATTGCAGATGCGGTTTCTCTTAATTGTTCCCATTCCGGAATTGTCCATGCGGCTTTATCTCTTTTCTGCCGTATCCACCACAAAGTTTCATCATGCCAGTCAACCCTCGCCTCATCTTTATTAAAGGCGGCTGCTAATTCAGGATGCTTGGCGTTTGCAGATGACATGAATACCGTTAATTTGTTTATTGGTTAATTAGTTTATTAGTAAAGCACTGTTCTTCATTTACAACTCACTGTTCAATATCTCCGCAATATGCTTTATCTGGATATTGCTTTTTTTTCTTTTTAAAATTCCTTCCATATGCATCAGGCAACTCATATCGCCACCTGTAATTACCTGCACATTATTTTTTTCATGGTCTGCCACACGGTCCTTTCCCATCTTTACACTTACGGCTTCTTCCACCACACAAAAAGTTCCACCAAAACCACAGCATTCATCAATCCTGTTTAGTTTCATCAGTTCAATACCTTTTACTTTTTTCAACAACACATCCATTTTAGAAAAAGGTTCGGCCACCAATTCACTCATCTGCGAAGTATGTAAGCCTCTTTGTCCATGACAACTTTGATGTACACCTACCCTGTAAGGAAACGAAGCTTCAATATTTTCTATTTTTAATACATCCACTAAAAACTCCACTAATTCGTACACCGTTTTTCTTATTCCTGTTGCTGCTATTTCATTTTTATCGCTGTGCAGATGATCTTTAATGTGTAAAGCACAACTTCCCGAAGGACAAACAATATAATCGTAACCTGTAAAATTTTCAGTAAATAATTCGTTACAAGACTGTCCCATTTTTTCGTAACCCGAATTGGCCATGGGCTGTCCGCAACAGGTTTGATTTAATGGATACCCAACTTTGCAATTATATTTTTCCAGTAATTGTAAAGTTGCAATGGCCACCTGCGGATAAAACTGGTTTACATAACACGGTATAAATAATCCTACATTCATTATATGCTGGGTTTTGCATAAAATTTTAAATCAATAATATCGCCGGGCAAAGGTTTGCTGTTCCAGTGTTTGTGAATAGCTAATGCCGCACCAACAGCAGTTGCCTGTGCAACAGAAGCGGCATACACTTCCATTTGCGGAAAAGCTTCTGCCAGCAGATGCATGTAAATAGAATTTTTACTAAAGCCGCCATCAACAAAAATGCGGTTTACCTTATCTTCCTGTATCACCAGTTTTGTTGATGCCAGTTGCTGCCACATTATATCCAGTATTAACCGGTGATAGGCTGTTTCGTAATCTTTATAATCTGCTAAATTTCTTTCGCCAAATTTTATTGCAGGCGCTTTAGGATCTTTGCCTGTAAGCGCTGTAATTATTTTAATATCGTACTCAATATTTTTATAATGGTTAGCAGGTGTATTAAAATGTGCTGCCAGTCTTTTAGTTTCAATCTCATGCTCATTACCTGCAAATAAGCGACTTGCTTTTACAGGCTCGCCACGATAACTCATGTAACATAAACAATCCTGTTTTAGTTCCGCCTCTGTTAAAGGAGTATCATTAAAAGGGTTAAGGGTAATACACCATGTACCAGTTGATATTAAAACAAAAGGTTCGGAAAAGCAGGCCAGGTAAGGAATTAATGCAGCAGAAGAATCATGTAACCCGATACCGACTTTAAAATCTTTCCAGAAAGCTCTTGCATCAACAACATCGGCCGAAGAAAAAATGGGTGCCAGTTTATCAGCAACACCTTCACGTAAAACCCATTCGTGATAATTGTGTTGCGGAAAATTCCACAGATTGGTATGGCAGCCGATGCTGGTAATATCACTGTAAGATTGCCCGGTAATTAAATAACTTAAATACTGCGGCAGGTGTAAGGAATATTTTATTTTTTTAAAGATTTTGGGCTGCTTGTATTTTAGCCAATACAATTGCATGCCCGAATTTAAATTGCCCAGCACCGGTGATGCGGTAATCATGGAAACAGGAATCTCGCCGCCATAATCAGTATAAAATTTTTTCTTTAAATCGTCGGGGAAAGGTTTTAAGTAATTGTATAAAGGCGTAATGGTTTTTCCTTTTGCATCAATGTGAACAAAGCTGGCACCATAGGCAGAAAAATTCAGCGCCTTAATATCAAACTCACCCAATGCAATTAATTCTTTTATTGAATTGGTGCCCCATTCAGTAAGCGCTTCTAAATTTTCGCAGGGGTCGCCATCTTCGTCAACCGTTTCAGTAAACTGCAAGGTTTTTTCGTGTACAATCCTATAATGTTCATCAAACAGAAACAGTTTTTTATTGGTTTTACCAACATCAAAAATTGCTATAACCGGAGTTTTGTTCATTTTTCCTGATCAATTCTATTAAGGCCAGCGTAAAATTTAAGCATCTTATTAATTGCACCGTCCTTCAGGACGGTGAGTCAATGTTCTTTCAATGGGCTTTAGCCCAAATACATTTGGCTAAAGCCTGTTACTTTAATTCATACTCCCTGCCCTGAAGGGCAGGGCAACTAATAAAACAAATACCGTTTATATTACTGGTATTATAATCCGGTTGCTACAGTATTCGTTCCTCTCTGTTTAATAAGTTGTCCTCTTATTTTTTCGTTTCTGAAAAACGCAACGGGGTCAAGTGCTGCACCAGCTCTTAATCTTGCTTCGGCAACAACCGAACGTACATCTGTACGGAAAGTACCCTGCAGAATTTCCTGTGCTGCCACTACATCGTTATTCAGTTGTGCTTCATTTAATTTTTTCTTATCAACCAGCAATGCATGGGTGTAAGCAATCATGATCGCTTCTACTGATTGCAATAGATCTTCCAGCGGATCTTTTACATTATGGCTGGCATCAATCATCCATCCAAGATCTGTTGCATGATTCATGCCTTTCGCATCCATCCCTTCAACCAATTCATTAAAAATTAAAAACAGCTGATAAGGTTTCATACTGCCTACGGTTAAATCATCATCACCATATTTGCTATCATTAAAATGAAATCCACCAAGCTTTCCTTCCATCAATAATAAAGAAACGATCTGTTCAATATTTGCATTGGGTAAATGATGGCCAAGATCAACTAAGGTATAGGCTTTGTCTCCTAATTTATTCGCATACAATAATGATTGTCCCCAATCGCCTACTGCCATCGAATAAAAATTAGGCTCGTAAGCTTTGTATTCCACAAATACTTTCCAGTCTGCAGGCAAGGCTGCATATATTTCATGTAATCCTTCTAAAGTATTTTCAAATGCCCTTCTAAAATTTAACTGGCCGGGAAAGCAACTTCCGTCGGCTAACCAAACTGTTAATGATTTAGAACCAAGATCAACACCATGTTTAATTACTTCGATGTTATGCTGGATGGCCTGTTTACGAACTGCCTTATCTACATGTTGTAAAGAACCGAACTTATAACTTTCTTTCTGCCCCGGTTGGTTTTGAAAAGTATTGGAGTTAACGGCATCAAACAACAAACCGTGTTGTGCTGCTAAAGCCTTTATAGCGTTGGCATCTGTTGGAATATCCCATGGAATATGTAATGATATGGCGCCGCTTGAATCATTCAATGCATGCAGTAAACCTACATCTTCAATTTTTTCTTCTAAACTGCCGGGTTCACCTGCGCCGGGAAAACGGCCAAACCTTGTACCACCGGTTCCCAATGCCCAACTCGGTATCGCTACCTGGAAGGCCATTAATTTTTTAATGATGTCTTCTACATTGGCAATGCCTTCTGCAGTAAAATTAAATTTACGCTGGTGTGCGGCTAATGCTTTGCTGTTGCTGTCTGCAATCAGTTGCTTATCTAATAACATATCTAAAAGTTTTATTTGCCCCTATCCCCTAAAGGGGTAAAAGCGAATTATACAAAATACAACATTATCTTCTCCATAATCAGTTCTCCGCCAGCTGGCGGAGCGGAGGGGCTTACGGCATATAAAAAACTTCTTGTAAAGGCACACTTACCGGCGAATTATCAGGATTGCTTTCCATGATATCACCCATGTATTTCCACCATTTTTGCATAACAGGATGCACAGGTAAATTGTTTAATGCTGCAGGATCTTCAGCTTTTAAAACACCAAATAAACTATAAGTGGTTTCATCTAAAAAAATAGAATACTCACTGATTCCTGTTTGCTTTAGCAACTCAACCAATTCGGGCCATATCTCATCATGTCGCTTTTGATATTCTTCTTTTTTCCCCGCAAACAACTGCATTTTGAATGCTACCCTCGTCATGTATATTTATATTAACTACTGATTTTAAAATAGAGGCTGACCGATTAGAAAATCATCAGCCTTGATTGATTGTTTACTTGCTATAAAAATTTAACTCAATAATTATCTTAAGAATGCCATTGCCACGCCACCATCTACATTCAATACATTACCGGTTGATTTATTTAATAACCCACCTGCAAATGCAAAACATGCATTGGCAATATCTTCAGGCAAAATAGCCTCATTCAATAAAGTGCGTTTGGCATAATAAGCCGGCAATTCTGCTACGGTAATACCATAAGCTTTTGCCCTGCCTTCTGCCCAGCCACCGGCCCAGATATTACTGTCGGCAATTACTGCATCGGGATTTACTGTGTTCACTCTTATTTTATCGGCACCTACTTCGGCAGCCATTAATCTTGTTAAATGCGCCTGAGCAGCTTTTGCACTACCATAACCTGCATTATTAGGTCCGGCTACCACTGCATTTTTAGAAACGATGTTTATAATATCGCCGCCAATATTTTGTTTACGCATTACTGCAATACCAGCCTGCGAAACAAGGAACTGGCCCTTCACTAAAATATCATACAGCTTATCCCAATCAGCAATGCTGTGATCTTCTATTGGTTTTGATGTACTGATACCTGCATTGTTTACAATAATATCAACACCGCCAAAAGCAAGTGCTGCATTATCCATCGCTTTGCTGATGGTTTCTTTATTGGTTACATCTAATATTACCGATGCGGCACTATCCTTACCAAATGATTGTTGAAATTCTGCTGTTGCAGTTTGTAAACGTTCTTCATTAATATCATTGATGATAACACAAGCGCCTTCTTCTGCAAATCTTTTTGCAATTGCTTTTCCAATTCCACCGGCACTGCCGGTAACCAACGCAATTCTTCCGCTTAAAGGTTTTGCTTTAGGCATGCGCTGCAGTTTGGCTTCTTCTAACAACCAGTATTCAATATTAAATGCTTCCTGCCTTGGTAAAGATGTGTATTCAGAAATAGCTTCTGCACCTTTCATTACATTAATTGCGTTGATATAAAATTCTGCGGCTACCCTTGCTGTTTGTTTATCTTTTGCAAAAGTGAACATACCTACACCCGGATATAATATTACCACAGGATTGGCATCACGTATTGCAGGACTGTTTGGATGTTTACAGGTGTTATAATAATCAGCATACATTTTACGGTACGCTTCAAACTCCGGTGCTAATTTTTCTTTAAGTGCAGCTACATTGCTCAAATCTTCTGCTGCAGTTAAAGGCAATACCAGCGGACTTATTTTAGTACGTAAAAAGTGATCGGGACAACTGGTGCCTAATGGCGCCAACCTGTCTAAATCTTTAGAATTAATAAATTCCAAAGCCCTGTCATCATCAGTAAAGTGGCCGATCATTTTTGTTTGTGATGAACAAAAACCTCTTAACACTGGTGCTAAGGCAGCTGCCTGTTTTAATCTTTCTTCTTTTGGTAAGGATTGTATTTTGGCTTCGCCGAATACCGGGCCTTTTTTACCATAATTATCATTTAAGTAATCGGCACAACGCTCAATTACTTCTAAAGTATTTACATAACTTTCGTAAGCGGTATCGCCCCAGGTAAATAAACCATGTGAGCCTAACATAATACCACGGATGCCGGGATTTTCATCAAGGCATTGCTTTAATTGTAAACCAAGGTCGAAGCCCGGCTTCTGCCATTCTACCCAGCCAATAGTACCGCTAAATAATTCCTGTGTAATTTTTTTACCGTCTTTTGCTGCAGCAATAGCAATGGCCGCATCCGGGTGTAAGTGATCAATATGTTTGAATGGAAGGAAGCCATGCAAAGCTGTATCAATTGATGGCGCTTTTGAGGCAAGATCATAAATGCAATGGTTAAATAATTCCACCATTTCATCTTCGTGTGCCAGGCCACGGTAAATATTTTTTAAACTGCGTAAACGGTCAACATACAATGCTGCCAGGCCGCTTTTTTTCAACGTGCCGATATCGCCGCCGCTTCCTTTCACCCACATTACTTCTGTTTCTTCTCCCGTCAATGGATTTTTAGCCATTGCTTTACAGGAAGTGTTGCCCCCGCCATAATTAGTAAGGCGCAGATCGGCTCCCAGTAAATTGGAGCGATAAATTAATAAGGCCACTTCATCTCCGGCCATAGAAGCAGCTTTAGCCTCGTCCCAGAGGTAACTTACGTTTTTGAAGCCCCCATCCCCTAAAGGGGAGTGATTATGTTTTGCTTCCTGATTTTTAGTGCTCATGTTATTTCTTTTTATTCGTTTATTAGATTCAGTTGTCCCAACAATTTTTTATCCTTTTCTTTTGGATATTGTTAATACCCCTTTAGGGGATAGGGGTTATTTTAATGAATTACCAAAGCCAACTATAATTACCGAAGCAATGATAGTGGCAATGCCAATAATAATTGTTGTTCTTGTTTTAGCTGAAACGCCTTTCCACTCTTTTAATACAATGCCCCAGGTATTAGCAACCAAAATGATGAAAGACATGTGTAATATCCACGAACTGGCGCCATTACCCATTTTACTTTCGCCCATGCCATAAAAGAAAAATTGCAAAAACCACATGGTACCACCCAATGCACACAACAAATAGTTTTTTATTAAGGGAGATTTTTTATTGGTATAATCGCCAAAAGATTTGTTACGTGCATTTAATATCATACACCAGATAAAGTTGGTGGTCAATCCACCCCAAAGTATCACAACAAAAATTACATTATTACGATACAAAAATTCTCCTGCTTCAGCAGGATTAGCGGCTTTCCAGATTTCATTCGCCGTATTACCCATTGAACTTCCGGCTTCAATACCAAAACTAAAGCAGGCACTTAACACACCTGATATAATGGCCAGTATCAATCCTTTTACTAAAAGAAATTCACTGCCCGATGCATCGATATGCGATTTCTTCGTTAGTTTTTCACCATGTGCACCAATAGCTTCTGAAGCAGATTGCAGTTCCTCATTCTTCATAAGGTCTTTATCCTTCATGCCGCCTGCTTTACCGCAAATGATAATACCTATAACACAGAGTAATAATCCTCCCATAACAGTTAAACCCCATTGTGTACCAAAAAGGTCTGCAATAGTATCTTTCCCCGCTTTAGGATTAAAATAATAAAATACGGCAGGTACCAAAGCGCCAAACACCGAACACAAACCAAGTATGATTGAACTACCTAATGAAACGCCCAGGTAACGAACCCCAAGGCCATAGGTTAAACCACCAATACCCCATAATAAGCCCATTAAAAATGTAGTACCAAGAACATCTGAAGAAGAAGCCCGGATGATATCCATAAAACCGGGAATGGTAAGATATGCAGCAAGCGGGGGTACAATTAACCAGGAAAATAAACCTCCAACAATCCAGAAACTTTCCCAGCTCCAGCCCTTAACTTTTTTATACGGCATGTAAAAACTACCCGAAGCAAAACCACCTACAAAGTGAAAGATAACACCTAAAATAACTCCCATACATCTGTTTTTTAAATATAGCTAAGCAATTAATACTGTAAAATAAAATGAAATGCTATGGGCAGCATCATGCACTATCATGTATTGCAATAAAAAAGCTACTTTTGTTTAGTACATTATTCAATACAGGTTTACCACAATTCGACTGCCAATGCTCTCTCCTTTTAACAAGATAATTTATATAGATGAATTTTCGGCCACCCCGAAGTACCAGCAGTTGGCAAATTGTATCATTAAGGCCATAGAATCGCAGAAATTGCAGGTGAATGATGTTTTGCCTTCTATTAATGAATTAAGTTTTGAATTTGAGATATCGAGAGATACTGCGGAAAAAGGATACCGTTATTTAAAGCGAACAGGAATTATAGGTTCGGTACCCGGCAAAGGTTACTTTATAAAGAATGCAGATGTTGGACAAAAAATCAAGATCTTTTTGATGTTCAACAAACTAAGTGCACACAAAAAAATAATTTACGATGCTTTTGTAAGCACATTAGGCGATGCTGCCACTATTGACTTTTATATTTACAACAACAACTTCTCTTTATTTAAAAACCTACTCGTAAACAATAAGGAAGATTATAATTATTATGTAATCATTCCGCACTTTATGGAAGGCATTGAAAATGCCCACAAGGTTTTAAATAATATTCCAAAAGACAAACTGGTTTTATTAGATAAATTAGTGCCCGGTGTTACCGGCAACTATGGCGCTATTTACGAGAATTTTGATAAGGATATTTATTTTGCACTGGAGCAGGCATTGCCTAACCTGAGTAAATACCATACCCTTAATATTATTTTACCCGAATACACATACCATCCCGGCGAGATCATTACCGGCTTTGCAAAATTTTGCCAGCAATATGCTTTTAATTATAAGATTGTACACAACATCAGTAAAGAAGAAATAAATAAAGGCGAAGTGTATATTAACCTGATGGAAGATGACCTGGTATTGCTGATTGAAAAAATACTAAACAAAAAATTGAAAGTAGGTAAAGATGTAGGCGTGATATCTTACAACGAAACTTCTTTAAAGAAAATCATCTTAAACGGCATCACCACTATTTCCACCGATTTTCAAATGATGGGAGAAAAAGCTGCAGAATTAATACTCAATAAATCGGTAGAGCATATTGAAGCAAGGTTTTATTTAACGCTGCGAAATTCATTATAACACGAATTAGGAGGCACGAATTACACGAATTTTGTATTATAGAACAGGGTTCAGCTAAAGCTGAACCCTGTGTATTTTAATTTGTGTAATTCGTGCCTCCTAATTCGTGTTATCCTTTATACTTCCACCCTCTTCATCTTAGGCACTAAAATATGCATGATCAACCAGCCCAGTAAATATGAAAGCGCACAAACCGCAAACATAATATAGTAAGCCGTTTCAATCTGATTAATAGCCCTGTAATGCACAAACATTTGTTTTTGTACAAACAGCGATAAAAAGATACCGCCTAATCCACCAAACATACCACCAATACCTGTTACAGAAGCTGTGGTTTTTTTAGGGAACATATCACTAACTGTTGTAAAGATATTGGCGCTCCATGCCTGGTGTGCTGCCGCAGCAATACCAATTACCAGTACAGCCCACCACATATCAATTTTACCCAGTATTAATGCAAAGAAAATAGGCAACACACAAAATGCATAAATAAGCATTGATGTTTTACGGGCTTTAAACACCGGCCAACCTTTTTTAATTAAGTACAAGGGCAACCAGCCACCGCCCACGCTACCTAATGTAGAAATGATATACACTGTTGCTACAGGCCAGCTTGCCGCCTGCAGTTTAATTTTATATACGCTTTCAAAAAAATCGGGTAACCAGAAAATATAAAACCACCAGATAGGATCGGTTAAAAATTTACCGATAACAAAGGCCCAGGTTTGTTTGAAGCCCAGCAATTTTATCCACGATACTTTTATACCATCATCCACTGCTGACACTGCTTCGTCCTTATCACTTTCAATATAGGCCAGTTCTGCTGCGCCTAATCGTTTTTGTTTTGATGGCTTTTCATAAAAAATTACCCAAAGTATCAGCCATACAAAGCCCAGTAAACCCGTAACAATAAATGCAGTTTGCCAGTTGTAGTTGATGAGTATCCACGGCACTGCAATGGGTGTAACAATGGCACCGATGTTAGCACCGGAATTAAAAATCCCTGTGGCCAATGCCCTTTCTTTTTTAGGAAACCATTCTGCAACAGATTTAATAGCAGCAGGAAAGTTACCTGATTCTGTAAGGCCAAGGGCTCCCCTTACAATCTGAAAACCTAATACTGTATTTACAAAGGCTGTTGCCACGCCAACCAAACTCCATAAAAAGGTATATATGCCATAGCCGATTTTTGTTCCCAGTTTATCAATGATTCTGCCGGCACCCAACATCCCTATCGCATAGAAAATTTTAAAAGTAATTTCAACGTTTGCATAATCGCCATCTGTCCACCCTTTGTTTTCAGTAAAATATGATTTCATAAAGCTGATCACATTCCTGTCGATATAGTTAATGGTAGTAGCAAAAAATATAAGGCTGCAAATCGTCCACCGGTATTTACCAATTTTTTCGTTTAGCATAATCGTTGTTTAAAAAGATAAAGCCACCAGTTAGCTGGTGGCTGAAGATATAATATTATTTCCTTGCTTCCTTAACCAGGTCAAAGCATTGTTTAATTTTTGTTTCCAGTGTAGCGTAATCTTTGTCTTCCATTATTTTTTTAGTAATTAATTTACTGCCCATACCTACTGCACAAACACCAGCAGTAAACCAGGCCGATAAATTACCCAGGTCAAGATCAACACCGCCGGTAGGCATAAACTTCAAATTACGGAATACTTCTTTAATACCCGCCATAAACTCCGGCCCTAAAATATTACCCGGAAATAATTTCACCAGTTGTATGCCATTATTCTCTGCTGTAATAATCTCACTTGGCGTCATACAACCCGGCGAATAAAATATATCTTTTTGCTTAGCCAGGTCTGCAACACCCTGCTCGTAACCCGGACCAATTAAAAAATCGGCACCTGCATCAATAAAGGCCTGTGCATCTTTTGTATTCTTAATAGTACCCACACCCAAAGCCATGCCGGGTAATTCTGCATCACGTACGGCCTTCATGGCTTTAAAATTCTGCAGGGCATCATCGCCACGGTTGGTGTACTCCAGCGATTTTACTCCGCACTTATACAAGGTCTTCATCAGGTCAATACTTACCTGTGTATCTTTATTAAAATACAAGGGTAAAAAACCCTGTTCAATTATGCCGTTTAATATTTCTTCTTTGCTTGCCATTTTATAAAATGTTTTAAAAGATGAAAGTAACAACAAATTTGTAATGAAAGCGTAAATGGCTGAATAATTATTTACGGGAACGTTTCCGTAAATTTTATGTGTAAATATCCTGCTAATTCCTTGCTTGTTAGGCAATTTATAATCATCTTTGACCCCTCACTATATTTATTTATAACCCGCTTTTAATATTTTAACGATGCCAAAAAAAGTTGTTACTCTCGGAGAAATTATGTTGCGTTTATCTACGCCGGATTACAAACGTTTTGTACAAGCCGATACATTTGATGTTACTTATGGTGGTGGCGAAGCCAATGTGGCTGCTGCTATTTGCAATTACGGAGAAAACGGAACCTTTGTTACCAAAGTACCCAACAATCCTATTGGCCAGTCGGCAATAAACCATTTGCGCCGTTATGGTGTGGATACACAATACATAGCACGTGGTGGCGACAGGCTGGGCATTTACTTTTTAGAAACCGGTGCAAGTATGAGAGCATCGCAGGTGGTGTATGACCGTGCAGGTGCTTCAATTGCCGATGTTGACATCAGCGAATTTGATTTTGATAAAATTTTAGAAGGTGCCGACTGGTTTCATACCACCGGTATTACACCTGCATTAAGCGATAAAGCTGCTGCACTTACCATGGCTGCATTAAAAGCTGCCAAAGCAAAAGGCATTACCACCAGTATCGATTTAAACTACCGTAAAAAATTGTGGAGTAAAGAAAAAGCACAAAAAGTAATGAGCGAACTGTGCCAGTTTGTTGATGTGTGTATCGGTAATGAAGAAGATGCAGAGACCTGTTTGGGTTTTAAAGCTGCACACAGCGATATTACCAAAGGCGAATTAAACCTTGATGGTTACAAAGATGTATTTAACCAGATGCAGGCGAAATTCAATTTTAAATTCATTGCTTCTTCATTAAGAGAAAGCTACAGTGCCAGTGATAATGGCTGGAGTGCACTGGTATATGATGGCAAAGCTTTTCATCATACCAAAAAATACAGCGTACGTATTATTGACCGTGTGGGCAGCGGCGACAGTTTTGCCAGCGGTTTAATTTATGGCCTTGTTACCGGTATGAGCACTGTTGATGCTGCCGAATTCGGCGTTGCCGCTTCCGCTTTAAAACACACTATCCCCGGCGATTTAAACCATGCTACTTTAAGCGATGTAAAAGAATTGATGAAGGGTGATGGTAGTGGAAGGGTGCAGCGGTAAAAGCCCCTGTCCCCTAAAGGGGAACTTGGGTTGTTACTTCATTTGATTTATCTGTTCGTCTTTTATTATTGTTACTTTAGTTTTTGGGGACGATCATTAGTAATTCTTTTGTACTTCATTGGCGTTGCACACTTGTACTTTTAGTTCTTTATTCAACAAATTCAATTCGAAGTTTTACAAATAAAAGAAGCTTCGATAATTTTATAACCTTTAAAACTAAGTTCTCCGCCAGCTGGCGGAGACAGGGGCAACTATGATAGTAGATACATTAGCCAACGCTTCAAAATACAGCAGCATACATCCCTTGTTTGCAAAAGCATTTGAATACATTGCTGCCACCGACCTTGCTAATATAGAAATTGGTAAGTACGATATTGCAGAAGGATTAAAAGCCATCTTTTCCGATAAAGCAGGAATGAGTGCAGCAGAATCTATTGCCAAGTTTGAATGCCACGATAAAAATATCGACATTCAATTGTGCATCAACGGTAAAGAAACTATTGGCTGGAAACCACGTAACAATTGTACTGCACCTAAAGGCGAATACAATGCTGAAAAAGATGTAAGCTTTTACAACGATGTACCCGATATGTATTTTGGTTTAACCAATGGGCAGTTTGCTATTTTCTTTCCCGAAGATGTGCATGCCCCCATGATTGCCGCTGATGATGATTCGATACGAAAACTGGTGATAAAAGTTAAGATATAAATAAAGAGCCTTCGTAATGAAGGCCTTTTTATTACTTGCCTTTACAATGATTTTATATAGCTTTATATTTCCATACAACGCTGTATTAATTCATATTGTCATTTGCCTAAACGCTCCGTTATGAAAAGATATCTTATCGCAACTCTTATACTGATTACCATTAAAAGCAATGCTCAAAAACATAGCTGGGAATATGGCTTTCAGGCCGGTATTAATATCAATTCAGCTTATGGCAATGCAGTGAGCAAAGACTATAAAAGTACTTTAACCGGAGTTGGTATCGGTGGTCATATCCAATACAACCTGAGTAATCATGTTGGTATTACTGCTATGCCGCAATACGACCAAAATGGATGGAGTTACCGTAACCTCAGTTTTGCTTCTGCCAGTGGTGGTGGATTAGACAAAGGCGACATGTTGATTAAAAAAAATTACCTGAACCTGCCATTACTGGCCACTTATACTACCGGAAAAAAAATCAGATTCACTATGGGCACCGGAGTATTTTTAGGATTACTGCTTAGCAACCACTTCATTGTTAAAATAAAAGAACCCACTACAAGCAGTACTAAATCGACATCCAGCAGTACCAAGTCTTTCAACTTTGGGATTGCTGCAAATGCCGGCATTCAAATTCCCTTGCGACAAAAACTAAAATTAGTTATTGTCATTCATGATAATTACGGATTGGTGAATACCAATAAAACTACACCCCCTTACATCAGTACGATTAAAACTAATGTGCTGTCGTTAATAACAGGGCTTACCTTACCGTTGTAATGGATTACAATTTTATTGGTACAGGTTTAAATTCATAAGCAATAAGTTTTTGTATTGTAGTTGTGTTAGGATAGATTTTAGCTAATATATTAAACAACCGACATGATAATAAGAACAGAATTTGCAGCAATAGATACTGAAATTAAAAAAAGTATTGACGACACCCTTAACGACTTAAGAGCAGCGAATCAAAATGACTATGCCCTTTTCTTGGCAGACGGAGAATACAAAAAAGAATATGAAAAATCGTCATTAAAGCTTAACCCTAACGTAATTGACTACAGAATGGACCGTTATAAAGATGCATCACGACTAGAATTCTTGTCTGATTTTCTTTCCACCTTTTACGCATTCCCATCAAGTCAAACAGCTACTGACGATAATCAGCAGAGGCTACACATGGAACTAATGGTTTACTCACACATTTGGGAAGCAAAACCATTTCTAAAAAAATTATATAGATTAGCACACCAAAGCAATGGCGAACAATACATTTGGGAAGTTAATATACCTGATATGGGTAAACATGATTTTATAAGGAATGATATTAGAAAAATATTTGGAGACAATGGAAACAACTTGTTTAAGATAATAAAAAATGGATTTCATACATCTTTAAGAAATGCCTTCGCACACGCAGAGTATTTTTTTGACCCAATGAATGGGAAAAGACGAATACTACTTGACAACTTCAATGGACAACCTTGGGAATTGCAAGAAATTTCATTTGACGATTGGAGCAAAAGATTTGTTTATTCGGCCTTGCTTTCGTACCATTTATTAAGCTTGACACACAAACATAGGACTGAACTTATTGAATCAACAGGGACAGATTTATTTCAAATTAAGCACCCTTCAAAAGCTAATGGATACAATTTGGTTTGGATAAAGTACAATAAAGAGCATGACAGATTTAATTTTGAACAATAAATACACTTCGCCCCGGTCGTGGCATACGAAACGGAACATTTGTCCTCTACCTCGGCTAGTTCGGCTAGTGTCTCACTAAACGTTCGCTTCGATCTTTTGTCCCAGCGGGGTTTTCACCGCATGCTGCAACAATAATAAAAATATCTTGAGTGAAACCCCGCTGCTGAAAAGTGGTTGTATTATAATGCGGCCACTTTTGCAATTTTAAACAGTGGCTGTATAATAATGTAAAGAGCCTATAGCAGCGGGGTTTCGCAGTTACAACTTTTTATTAAAATAGTATTTGTGCGAAAACCCCGCTGGGACGATTTTTTTTAAATGGTGATCTCTTACAGATGTACAATTTTAAAGTACCACAAAGTAATACTATAAGCCTCCATTATAAAACGGAGACTTACAAATTATCTATTATCGCAGTATTTCATTCAACATAATCCGCTACTTTCTCTCCTTTATAATTGGCATAATATCGCTTACCATCTTTTGATACCAGCAGAAAATTATTACCCAATTGTAAAATACTAGTATAATTTATTGGTAATAAAACTTTTCCGGCCTTGTCTACAATACCCTGTACGCTATCCTGAGTAACTAAGTAGGTATTATCTTCGAGCTTGTTAATGTCGGTAAACACAGAGCCTTTAAACAAAGTACTTCCATTGGCATTTAATAAATATCTCTTCCCGTTTTTTTCACAAACTACTGCATAGCCATCTTTTCCAAAAGGAAAAGCCTCACTGAATTTAATATCAGTAAAAGCTTGTTTTCCGTTGATACCAATATAACCCTTTGTATCATTTTTTTCTACATATGCATAACCGCTGTTAAATTCATAAACCGTTTCGTAATCCATCGTAAAAGGAACCATTACTTTATTGGCAGTATCTATTACTCCCCATTTACCGGCTTTTTTTGCTGTAGTTATTCCGCTGGTAAAATCATTTATACTTTCATATTCAAATGGAATTATCACAACATTTTGTTTATTGATACTTCCATACTTGCCATTTTTTTTAACGATAGCATTTCCATTCTTAAACCAGGATACTTCCAGATCATCATACACAGCTGGTATTACTTCAATGCCGGATTTATCAACAAAGCCATATAATTCTTTCCCTCCTTTAATTATACGAAATGCAGATAAGCCATTTTCAAATCCACCTATATAATCGTAAGGCCTGAAAGGGAAAAGTTCTTTCCCTGTTTTATCAATAAATCCGTATTTGCCTTCTTTTTTTACTGCCGCAGCACCTTCGTTGAATTCGGCTGGTCCATCATAAATAAAGGGAATCACCTCTTTTCCGGCACTGTCGCAAAACCCATATTTATCAGCCTTTGACACTGCTATCATTCCCTCTTTATAATCCCATACATTATCATACTTTCCTTTCAACAGCACTTTTAATTTTGCCGTTATTTCCGCATCAGATACTGGCACAACAGCAGTGATAACTTTTGGGTCACTTTTAGTTTTATCCGCTGAATTGCCGGCATTTTCATTACATGAAACAAGCATGGCCAACGTAAAGATTGAAAGGCAATAAAATTTGGCAGGAATAGTCATTTAAATTTTGATTTAAGATTTACAAAGATTAAAAGTAAAAAATAAGACTTCCTGAAAACTCCGTGTTGCTGGGTATTTTTTTTCAGCGGGGTTTTCACTGCATGCTGCTATGATAATAAAAGTATTTTGTGCGAAAACCCCACTGGGACGAATCAACTGCTAAAAGCAAAAAGAATAACTGGTTTACTTTAGTTACAGTTATTTATTATTGCCGGGTAATGCAAAAGCAATGTATGTGTCTGAAGATTTTGTTCTTAATTTTCCACCACCACAGGCTATTACCACATATTGTTTACCGCCTGCGCTATAAACAGCCGGTGTGGCAAAGCCCGGAGCAGGCAAATCAGTTTCCCATAACAGTTGCCCTGTTCGTTTGTTAAATGCCCTGAACTTAGCATCTTTAGAAGCCGCTATAAATAATAAACCTCCGGCAGTAACAACCGGGCCACCGTAATTTTCTGTTCCGGTGGCAGGAATACCCTTTGCCTTTAATTCCGCATATTCTCCCAGTGTAATTTTCCAAACTGTTTCTCCGCTATTAAGATTGATAGCACTTAAAGTTCCCCAGGGTGGCGCAGAGGCCGGGTAACCTTCTTTTGTTAAAAATTTATTATACCCTGTAAAAGTATAAGGAATGTTATGATAGGGATCTTGTGTTTTAGGTGGTGCAATAAATTTTTCTTTCTGTTCCGAATTAAGATTAAGTACAAAGGAAGCAATCGCTTTTTTTTCACTTTCGCTTAACTGATTCATAGCTGGCATCATTCTTCTGCCTGAACTCATTAGATCAGTAAACTGCTGCGCTGAATATTTTTTATCAGCAGCGATAATAGAAGGATTATTACCACTTCCCTCCCTGTTGGATCCATGGCACGACATACAGGTACTGTTATACAACCGCTGCCCTGCCTGCAGATTTGTTTCAGTAAAGTTTGTTTTCTTTTTTACATCCGTCATCGTTAGTATCCACGGTACCTGGTTGGCATTAATATAAAAGATACTGGTTTCAGGATCATAAGCCGGGCCACCCCATTCGGCACCACCATCAAAGCCGGGGTAAATAATTGTACCTTCTTTACCAGGTGCAGTAAAAAGAGATCCTGTTTTGTAAGACAAAAATTTTTGCTTAATATCATTGTAAGAAGAATCAGGGACAAGTGTGTTGAGATCGTTTATTGTCAATAACTGTTTTGCAAAAGGTTTGGGGAAATTTGGCCAGGGCTGTGTGGGGGAAAGTTTTTCACCTGCCAATGTTGTTTCTGTTGGGACAGCTTTTTCTTCAATCGGATAAATAGGTTTGCCAGTAAGCCGGTCGAATAAAAATATAAATCCGCTTTTAGTAGCTTGAGCAACAGCTGATATCTTTTTCCCATCTTTTGTAATATTAATTAATACAGGTGCCGTAGGAAGATCCCTGTCCCAAACATCATGATGTACCGTTTGAAAATGCCATATGCGTTTACCCGTTGCTGCATCAATAGCCAGTACAGAATTTGCAAAAAGATTTTGTCCAAGTCTTTTGCCACCGTAAAAATCAAAGGATGCAGAACCGGTTGGCGCAAATAAAATTCCTTTTTCTTCATCCATACTAAATCCTGCCCAGGCATTAGCACCGCCAATATGTTTATACGCTTCTTTATCATCCCATGTTTCATACCCATCTTCTCCGGGTTGCGGAATGGTATGAAATATCCAGCGCAATTTACCGGTATGCACATCGTATGCTCTTATATGTCCCGGTGCCGCAGCCGGCCCTTCATCTACACGGCTGCCAATAATAATTATGTCTTTATAAATAATTCCCGGAGTGGTGGTAGCTACAAAAAGATCTTTTACATCTCTTCCTAAATCGTTATGCAGATCAATTCTTCCATTGTCTCCAAAAGAAGAAACAGGTTTTCCCGTAACAGCATCTATACAGAACAGCTGTGAACTTGCTGCAAAAAATATTCTTTTATCATTATCTCCATCTGCATAGTAAGTAATTCCACGGCAGGCATTCATCATAAAGTAACCCCGGCCTGCACCTGCCGCTGCCGAATCTGCCGGGTTAAAAACCCATTTTTCTTTTCCCGTTGCCGCATCAGCAGCAAATAATTTTAATTTTGGAGACACACCATAAAGAATCCCGTCAACAATAATCGGGTTAACCTCTATCTGTGTCATACTATCAGCATCACCGGTATGATACACCCAGGCCTGCTGTAATTGCGAAACATTGGTGGTGTCAATTTCTGTTAAAGCAGAATAATGGTTATTGGATTTGCTGCCCCCATACACTTCCCATCCTTGATTTTTATCTGCGGAAGATTTACATGAAGCAAGTACGATTACAGCACTGAGAAAAAAATAATTAGAGAGTTGTACCTTCATTTTCTATATTTATAATAAAAAAAATTCAAAGATGTCTTTTTTTTTAATATTCCATCATAAACAAATGATGAGATTGATTTAATATCCTTTGCAAACAGTCTGGGTTTCGGAAATTACAAAAAAACAAACATAACACATCAATCTTTAAATTTATTAATAATTATGAAAAAAATTATCCTGCTTCTTTTATTCCCATTGGCAATAAAGGCACAAAAAAATTATCCTGAATTGCTGAATGAATATGTACAGGCTGAGTTTAAAGTAAAAGAATTTAACGGCACGGTACTGGTAATGCAAAAAGGGGAATCTATATATAAAAAAGCCTTTGGCATGGCCGACAGGGAATGGAATGTTCCTAACACAATTGAAACAAAATACCGTATTGGCTCGGTTACCAAACAGTTTACCGCAGCCTGTATTCTGCAACTGGCCGGGCAGGGTAAACTAAGTGTTGATGATAAGCTGAGTAAATACATTCCCGATTATCCCAAAGGCGACAGCATTACTGTACATATGCTGCTCAATCATACATCGGGCATTAAAAACTATACCGACCTGCCCGAGTTTTGGCCCAAGGCAATTTTACCCCTCTCAACCGATTCGATGATTGCACTTTTTAAAAATAAACCGCTTGATTTTTCTCCGGGCACAAAATGGAACTACAGTAATTCCGGATTTTTTTTACTGGGTGTAATTGTTGAAAAAGCATCTGGAAAAACATTCAATAATTATCTGCTGGATAACATCATTAAAAAGCTGGGGTTCAAAAACACATTGATGGATAACCTTGATTCTGTTTTGGCTTACCGTGCAAAAGGCTATGGCAAAAACAGGAATGGTGTTTGGCAGCAAGCCATGCAAATTTCAATGGAAGGCCCGTACAGTGCAGGTGCTATGGTATCCACTGTTGATGATTTGTACCAGTGGACAAAAGCATTGCACAATAATCAGGTACTTGCTGCAGCATCAACTAAAAAAATGCTAACGCCTTATAAAGAAAATTATGGCTATGGTATTGGTATCGACAGTTTAAAAAATCACAGGCGGGTGTCTCACAATGGTGGTATTCCGGGTTTTGCATCTTACCTCAGTTATTTTCCTGATGATGATCTTTGTGTAGTGCTCATTTCTAACAACGGATCAAATTCAACCGCCGTAGGTATTGCATTAGAATCAATAATGTTTAACCTGCCGGTACAAATACCCTACATTCCAAAAGAAGTAAAAATAGATACCGACATACTGGATAATTACCTGGGCAAATACATAGCCACCGGCCCTATCGAACTCATTAAAAAGAATGGAAAATTATACCGCCACCGGGATGGCTCACCGGATATAGAATTAAAGCCCGAATCGAACAGCCGGTTTTTTTATGCCGATGAATCGGACCGTTTTATTGAATTTGAAATTGATAAAACAGGCAAGATCATCAAAGGATGGTTTATTGGTAACGGCGAAAAGTTGGAAATGAAAAA
>JAYVJU010000146.1:0-8052 GCA_043769035.1 Ferruginibacter sp. | reverse complement strand
TTTTATTTTACAGATAAATATTTTATCGTTAACTGGCTATTACGGCAAAAGAGCCGAGAAAGCAGCTAAATTTATTTTAGAAAAAGATCTGGCAATGCTTGTTGGTACAGACCTCCATCACCAAAAACATTTAGAAACACTGCAAAGTGAAAAAAACAGGCTGCTGTTTCAAAATTACCTTGGCAATAAAGTTTACAACGATCTTGAACTGATTCATAAAATAATGTAGTTGTTATAGTTGCCCTATAGTCTGTGGGTTACTATTTTCATTTATTATTCTAAATTTTATATCGGCAATCAGTTTCAAATAGTGCGTTAAAACGTTTCCGGGAATCTGCTATCTTCGTTTAACCAGTTATTTTGTATTGAATAAAAAAAATTAGCGACCAAGTTTACATGAAATTATTCTCTGCACTTTTACTTATACTTTTTTTTCAATGTGGCTTTGCCGCCACCTATTATATTAGTCCAAAAGGAAGTGATGTTAATGGCAGCGGCAGTTTAACCAACCCCTGGCAATCACTTTCTAAAGCAACTTCTTCAGTAACAAATCCCGGCGACATCATCCATGTATTACAGGGAACTTATACAGAAGTGGTAAGAAGTGTTCTTGCTGTAGGTGTCAGTATTGAAGGTGATGGGCCAACATCAGTTATTCAATCTGCATTAACCCAGGAATTTGCTGCAATTATTATTGCCGTTTCTCCTGAAGGAACAAATGGTAACCAGCATATCAGTAATATAAAGCTCGATGGCAATAATAGAACAACATCATGGGCCATTGAAATACGGGGAAGAAGTAATGTAAGTATTCATGATTGTATAATTGTTGATTTTGAAGACAGGGGTGTGGTTTGGACTGCAAGAAATGATAATAAAGATGCTGCACCAGAGAGATATTCAACAGGAAATACATTTTATAATAACACTGTTACAAACTGTGCAAAGTACAACGAGTATGGCAGAGGCTGCCTTAATATTGGAGGGCAGGAGGGAATGCTTGTTTACAAAAACAATATTACGCAAACCGGCAGGGAAATTGGTAAAAACGGATGGCCAATAAAATATTACAATGGAGGTTATTTAAAGGGATGTAAAATTTATAATAATGTAATTATTAAGCAGCCTTATGATGGAATAACCTGGGATTTTGCCATTGAACTGTTTAATGAATCAGGATTAGAAATTTATGATAACAATATACAGGGCTCTATCGATCTTAACCATCAAAAAAAAGAAAATTATCCTTATAGTGCCTGGATTCATAATAACATAATAAACCAACCTGTTTTAAACAAGCATGTTGAAGCAGGTATAATACTTGAATTTAGTACCGACGCCGTTATAATAGAGAACAACCGTTTAAAGAATATTGGCACACCCGTTTTTTTTACGCCAAGAGAAGGAGATTTAATAAATAACGTAACAATAAAAAACAATACCTGCGAAAATATTGGTGTTGCCGATAATAGCCACAAGGGATTTGCAATAAGGATTGGCAGTGACGATGGCGATGGCTATTTTGTAACCAATTTATTTGTTACTAACAATGTATTTACAGCAAGCGATACGCAAAAACCTTATTGGGGTATTGGTATTTTAGGATCATTAAAAGCAAATAATATACAAATCCGCAATAACACCATTAAAAATTTCAGTGCAGGTTATATAGTTGCAAATCCTGCTTCGGTTATAGATACACTGATTGTTGAAAATAATATTTTATCAAATAACGGATTTGCCAATAAGACTGCTTTTTATAGCGGTTCCCCCCAAAACTATCTTGCTAAAAACAATTCATCAGCCAATCCCTCTGTATTTTCTTTGATAAATGTGAAAATGAACTTTGTAAGGCCATTTTACTATGCTGCAAAAAATATGAGCCTGTTGGAATTTATTGCTGTTTTTGCTGCAATTATTAGTTTATGGTTTAGCCGTAAAGAAAATATTTATGCATTTCCAATTGGGTTAATCAGTGTTATTATCAGTATTTTTTTAAACCTGGAGCAAGGCGTGCCTGGGCAGGCTGTTATAAGTTTCTATTTTATTGTACTGGGGATTTATGGGTGGGTACTATGGTCGAAAAGAGACCGGAGAAAACACCGTATAGTACGTGTTACATCTTCATCAAACAATGACAGGCTTTTACACCATGCATTTTTTGCAGCAATTTTTTTAATTGCTTTCTTTTGCCTTACTTATCTAAAAAACCAATTTGCTGTTGGTAATATTCCCTGGGCAGACGCATTTGTAACAGCAGCTACTTTTACGGCTATGTGGTTAATGGTAAAGAAAAAAGCAGAGAGCTGGTATTGGTGGATTGCAGCCAGTGTACTATCAATTCCGCTATACTTTGTAAAACATTTTATATTTATTAGTGTAAATAATGGCCTTGTGCTAATAATGGCAATTGCAGGATTGTATGAATGGAAAAAAAGGAGTACTGCTAAAAGAAAAAATTCATTTAAGAGTTAACTCAAAAACAGCAGGCTACCTGCTTAAAAAACTAAATAGCATTAGGGTTTGCACCCATTTGGCTTTTTAAATAATGGGAAAGACGAAGGCTGATTGCCACAACAGTAAGTGTGGGATTAACTGCCCCGCCGGTAGGGTAACATGAAGACCCTGCAATGAATAAATTACTTATGCTGTGAATTTTACAGTTTGCATCTACAACACCTGTTTTAGGGTTATCACTCATACGTGTAGTGCCCATATGGTGCCATCCTCCGCTGGTAAAGTCTGGTAAATTTTCGTCTCCGTCAATAAGAAAATCTGCCAGTTTAACACGGCCAATTCCTGCAGCTCCAACCTGCTGGCCCAAAAGAGTGTTTATAGCAAGCACAGTTTTTTTATCAATAACAGATAATGCCCAATTTAAATTAGCACGGGGAACGCCAAGTTCATCTTTCTCATCACTTAACACAACCCTGGAATTGGGGTTGGGAACCTGCTCTGTTCTGGTGTACAATCCATATGATTGATAAAATCCTTTCGAGAACATTTTCTGTATAAAATTCCGCTGGTCTAAATTATTATATTTATGAAAACTGTCCAGGCTTCTACGGGGATCGTCATCTGACCATAGTTTTACAGATGGAATCGTATTTTTCGCCATGGCCAGTGGCATTAATGATACAGAGCCATTCAGCACTTTTAATTCTTCCTGTTTCTGTGGAGATATAGCCAGTTCGGCACGGACTTGTGTTTTATTTATCTTTTCGTCTCTTAAATAAAAGGGTAAGGGGGCTGTGTTATTAAACCATACTTCCCCTGTTTTTAATTCGGGATGCTCCATGAAATAGCGGCCAACTAAATCATTATCGTTACCAAGCCCGGCAGGGGCCTGTTTATTACAAGCCAATAAAAGCCTTGAAGTTTGGATGGAGCAACAGGCTAATATAAAATGCTTTGCTTTTACAGTATGTGTTTTTCCGGCATAATTTTTAATTGTTAGCTGCGTAATAGCATTTACATTTTCTGTGGCAACAATGTCAACCACGTTTGCATAAGTATATAAATGAATATTTTTTGCATTTACAATAGTGTCTTTATATTTTGTTCCAAACCTTGTTGGCGGACTAAAGTGCCACATTTTACTCCAGATAATTTTTTCATCCAGCGGAAGGCGTTTAAAAGATGGGATTTCTTTTAACCAATAATCGGCTTCCCATTCGTAAATACCAAGATCCAGAATTTCGTGGGCTTTAGGGTAAAAGTCAGCAATATCTTTCCGCTTTATAGGCCAGCCACTATTTTCTACCCAGTCTCTTTTTACAAAATCAATATCATCAAAAGTAGAACACATGCCACCCCAATGCATACTACTGCCCCCAAAATAATGTAAGCGACTTGCTTTCATGGGATAGTAGGGATGCCCTGTTAGCTTTCCATTATATAGTTCTTGTGCTTTCTCGTCATAATCAAATCCGCCTCCTTCTAATAAAATCACTTTATATGGTGTATTCATCCAATCCAAAGCAATACTTATACCAGCGGCGCCTGCGCCAATAATACAAATATCTCCTTCAATAATAGATTGATTGTCGAGTTGTCTGGCATCAATATGCATGTAAAAAATATTTCGGTTATCAGGTTAATGAAAAAAGTGCACATTGGCGTGCCTCGGTTACTGAGATTATCCAGCCCTTTAAAATCAATGTATTATAAGATGAAAATTCCTGCTGGTTTTTTTTGTTTATAAAAGCTTCGATATCAGATCTGTCGGAAGTTGTCAGCTTTTTTCCGGTATTATCGGTAAGAATCAGGTCTTTAAGTTTTTGTTGCTCATTTTCAGCAGCAACCCTCTTCCGGTATTCTATCCCTATTTCCACCAGCGTTTTTGCATCGCAGAAGTTACTCAGTACTGCCGGAATGAAAATGGCTTCATTGCTTTTCCAGTAATGTTTCTTTATGTAATAGGCAGCTGGTACTGCAATAGCCGCAGTTGAAGCCGTAATTATAAAATTTCTTCGTTTCATATTAAATATCGGGTAAAATTAATACATGTGACTTGTATTTCAGCAACACTTAAAACCTAAAATAAAATAATCACTTTAAACTCTGATTAAAACTCACTTCAATTTTTTGTAAAAAATGTTTTGCGCCTACGTTTTAAATTTTTTTTAAAATTTTTTTTTGCTGAAAAATATTTACTTAATTAAAAAAATCTCAGTTTAAACAACGACTTTTTTAAGGTTAAAGGAAATCAGTAAAGTCATAGTGTCTAAATATCCTTTTATAAACAGGGTTTTTTATATGCTAAACATTTTAAATTTAACTTAAACTGTTTTTTTTCGATTTTATTGTATTGTCTGAGAATAATTAGCCAATCTTATTTCAAAAAAAACAAACATTTTATAAACACCCTGTTAGTAAAAACAATTTAGCATGAAATTTGCCAATCATTGTAAACAAATCTAATATTCTTAATTTGAACCGTGATAATTTTTCAGGGATTACTATAAACAATAAAGCGGGGCTCCCCTCGTTACTCATAGTGGAATCCGTTGAAAAATATCCACCAATAAATATCCTATGAAAGTAATTTTATTTTTTCTTACGCTTTGCCTATCTACTATTTCTCAGGCAGCCACTTATTACATTAGTCCTTCTGGTAACGATGCCACCGGTACTGGTACGGCAGCCAATCCGTGGAGAACCTTGTATAAGGCAACCACAACTGTTACAACAGCAGGAAATATTATTCATGTAAACGCCGGTACATACACAGAAACACAACAATTAAATCTTGCGGTTGGTGTAAGTATAGAAGGTGATGGTGCTGCTACAACAATTATCAATAGTACGCTGACCGGGCAATGGTCACTATTCTTATCGCTTAATTCTCCTCAGGACACCAACGGCAATCAAAGTATTTCCGGTGTTACTTTCGATGGTGGATATGTAAGCGAAAGCAATAACAAAACATGGTGGGGTATTGTTGTTGGAGGTAGAAGCAACGTTAGCATCCATGATACAAGAATAATAAATTTCAGAGACCGTGGGGTAATCTTCGATGGTAACGATGCTAACGATCCTTTGGCAGATCCGGGGCATTATGCTACAGGTAACAAGTTTTACAATAATACTGTTTTAAATTCTGCTGCAAATGATGGTAATTATGGCCGTGGGTTATTGAACATCGGTGGCCAAATGGGTATGGAGATTTACAATAACACCATGATTCAGGATCAGCGTGTGGCATTTCGTAATGGCTGGCCAATTAAATATTGGGATAATGGTTGGTTAAAAGGCGTAAAAATTAATAATAATACCCTTACAAAAAGAGCTTACGGAGGATCATATCCCGGTGAAGGTGGTGATTGGGATTTTGCCATTGAATTATTTAATGTTTTTGGACTTGAGATAGGCAATAATACTATACAGGGAAGTATTGATTTAAATTATAACAGAAAAGGTACCTATGCTTATTGTGCATGGATACACCATAACTTTCTTAATCATGCTACTCTAAATCCTAATTTTGAAAGCGGTATTATTCTGGAATTTGCAACAGAAGCAATTATCATTGAAAATAATATTTTGAATAATGTTAGCGACGGTGTTTCTTTCAATACAAGAGGTGTTAATGATACGGGTGGTTATACTCCATTGGTTCCGCCACCAACAGGTGGTTACAGTTACATATCTAATTGTATAATCCGAAATAATTTATTTTCTAATCTTTACCAGGGCAATGGTATAGGTACAGCGGGAGGTATTCTTGTTATTAGCGAAGGAACAGACGATCCACAAATAAGTAATTTACAGATTTACAATAATACAATTGTAGCAAAAGCAGGAGATGCGCCTTGGATTGGCCTTGATTTCACATCACAACCAAATGGTAATGCAAATGGTCTTTATATCAGGAATAATATTGTAAATGGATTTGCTGATTCGTGGTTAAAGGGAAGTAATGGTAATACCAATATTGCTAATGCCTTTGTAACACATAATAATGCAACAGGAAATGGTAACAACAATTTACCCAACTGGCCTGCCGGTAACCCAACTGCATATACTTACAATAATAATTTAGCTGTTAACCCTTTATTCGTATCTGCAACTAATTTTACCTTACAAGCCACTTCGCCTGTAATTGACAAAGGTGTAAACGTAGGCTTACCGTACAGTGGTGCTGCTCCGGATATGGGATATGCAGAATATGCCAGCGGGGGTAACGCTTCACCAACTGCAAATGCAGGTGCTGATCAAACAATAACACTACCTACAAATACTGTCAACCTTGCTGGTTCAGGTACAGACCCTGACGGAACAATTGCAACTTATGCATGGACAAAAATTTCCGGACCAACCGCTGGTGCTATAACTAATCCGGCCAGTGCTGCCACTTCTGTTACTGCATTGGTTGCAGGTATTTATAAGTTTGAGTTAACAGTTACTGATAATAATGGTGCAACCGATACAGATACCATGCAGGTTACAGTTAACGCTGTTGCTAATATTGCTCCTGTTGCAAATGCAGGTCTCGATCAATCTATAACATTGCCCACAAACACCGCAAACCTTTCGGGTAGTGGTACAGATGCTGATGGAACTATTGCAACTTATGCCTGGACAAAAGTTTCAGGGCCAACAGCAGGTACTATTACTAATCCGGCCAGTGCTGTTACTTCGGTTACTGCATTGGTTGCAGGTGTTTACAGGTTTGAACTAAGAGTTACTGATAATAATGGCGCTACTGATACCGACACCATGCAGGTTACGGTTAACGCTGCTGCCAACATCGCCCCAACTGCTAATGCAGGTGCTGACCAAACTATAACATTACCTGCAAACACAGTTAATCTTACCGGTTCAGGTGTCGATCCTGATGGAACAATTGCAACTTATACCTGGACAAAAGTTTCGGGGCCAACAGCAGGTACTATTACTAATCCGGCCAGTGCTGCTACTTCGGTTACTGCGTTAGTTGCAGGTGTTTACAGGTTTGAGCTAAGAGTTACTGATAATAATGGCGCTACTGATACCGATACCATGCAGGTTACGGTTAACATTGCTGCTAATATTGCTCCTGTTGCAAATGCAGGAACAGACCAGACCATTACTTTACCTGCCAATGCTGTAATTATTTCTGGTAGCGGTACTGATGCTGATGGTATAATCACTAATTACAACTGGACAAAGGTTTCTGGACCTGCCGCTGGTACTATTACAAATCCAACTACTGCGGCTACATCTGTTACAGGTTTGGTGGCTGGTATTTACAGGTTCGAATTAAGGGTTACTGATAACAACGGTGCTATTGATACCGATACCATGCAGGTTACGGTTAATGTTGCCGGCAATATCGCCCCTGTTGCAAATGCAGGAGTTGACCAAACTGTTACATTACCAACTAACTCAGCAATTCTTTCTGGTAGCGGTACTGATGCTGATGGAACTATTACTGCTTATACATGGACAAAAATTTCTGGACCTGCCGCTGGTACTATCACTAATCCAACCACAGCTGCAACTTCGGTTACTGCATTGGTGGCTGGTATATATAGGTTTGAATTAAGGGTTACTGATAACAACGGTGCT
>JAYVJU010000145.1:0-9767 GCA_043769035.1 Ferruginibacter sp. | reverse complement strand
TAGTAAGTGAGATCATTCAGCACAAAACCACTTCAATTGATATAAAAGCATTTAATGTAGAACGGTTTTAAGTAAGTGCTACTTCGGCATGCATTTCAGGAATTTCTACATCATAGCCTTTTCTTTCCAGCCGTTTTTTAAAATCCTGCTGCACATCGTATTCGCCATGTACTAAAAACAAACGCTTTACTGCTTTTGCATCCTGGCAGGCTAAAAACTGGCACAGGTCATCATAATCGCCATGTGCACTCATACTGCGTATGCTGCCAATCTCTGCATTCACTTCATGTAGTATGCCATAAATATTTACTTCTTTTCTTCCCTGCATTAATTTACCACCCAGTGAATGTGGTTCGCAATAACCGGTTAACAAAATAGTATTGCGGCTGCTTTCAATGTTATTGCTGATGTGGTGTTTCACCCTGCCGGCATCTGCCATACCACTTGCAGAGATCACCACAAACGGGCCATTTTTAAAATTCAGCATTTTAGACTCATCCACCGTTTTAATAAATTTCAACCCTTTAAAACCAAACGGGTCTTCATCATGCTGCAAAACCTTTTGAATGGTGGGATTAAAATATTGCGGATAATTTTTTACAATTGCTGTAGCTTTTACACTCAATGGGCTATCAACATAATACGGCACATCAGGCAATCTTCTTTCCAGCTCCAGTTGGTTGAGTGCATATAAAATTTCCTGTGTTCTTCCCACGCTGAATGCAGCAATAATTAATTTTCCTTTTTTCTGAATGCATGCTTTTTCAATCCAGGCTAATATCTGGTCGGGAGTTGTTACGGCATTATCATGTAAACTGTTGCCATAGGTAGATTCCAGTAAAATATAATCTGCCTGCGAAAATTCGGCAGGCGATTTTAAAATCACATCCCGGTAGCGGCCCACATCGCCGCTAAAAGTAAGGCGGGTAATTTTTCCATCTTCTTTAATTTTTAAATGTACCGCAGCACTGCCGATAATATGTCCGGCATCGGTGTACATCACTTCTATATTTTCATCAACGGTAAACCAGCTGCCGTATTCCACGGTAACAAAATGATCCACTGCTCCCAGTGCATCATCGGTGGTGTATAATGGTTTTAAATAAGGCAGTCCTTCCTGTGCCCGTCTTTTGTTTTCGTATTTAATTTCATTTTCCTGTATGCCTGCACTATCTTCCATTAAGGCTGCAGACAAATCTTTAGTGGCAGGGGTACAATATATTTTACCATTAAATCCATCGGCAACTAATTTTGGAATAAGGCCGCAATGATCCACATGGGCATGAGATAATATCAATGCCGTTACTGTAGTTACATCAAATCCAAACTGCCTGTTCATGGCATCGGTTTCTTTACCCAGCCCCTGGAACATGCCGCAATCCAATAAATATTTTTTTCCGTTTTTTAAACTAATTAAGTGTTTGCTACCTGTAACGGTTCTTGCAGCGCCGTGAAATGCGATTTTCATTGTTGTAGTTTTAAATTATTTATCCTAACTATTGTGCATAGCCCAAACTCATCCGGTTGTTATCTTAGCGTATTATAGAACACTGATCAAACTGATGCGACTGATAAGCACTTATTTTATCTGTGATAATAAGTACAATCTGCGTCATCTGCGTTCTATCCCTCACTTCCCATCCACGCCATAATTCCCATACCCACTTCAATCGCTCCTTCATCAATATTAAAAGTTGGTGTATGTACACCACTGGTAATACCTTTTGCTTTATTGCCAGCACCCAGGCGGAAAAAACATGCCGGTACAAGGTGAGAGTAATAAGCAAAATCCTCTGCACCCATTCTTAGTTCTGTTTCTGTAACATTTGCAGCCCCCATAAATTCAGCTGCTTTTGCCTTTGCAACCGGGTGCAGTTTTTCATCGTTCAACACAAAGGGGTAGCCGACATCAATTTTTATTTCGGCTTCGGCTCCCATCATTTTTACCAGTTCAATGGTTTGTGTTTTTATTAATTCATGTGCTTTAAAGCGCCACTCTTCATTCATTGCCCTGAAGGTGCCCATCAGTTTTACTTCGCTTGGAATTACATTGGTGGTATTGCCACCATTAAAAGCTGTGATAGATAACACAGAAGGATTAAAAGGATTATTATTCCTGCTGATGATCTGCTGCAGGCTTACGACAAGATGCGATGCAATTAAAACAGTATCTGCCGTTAAATGCGGCGACGCTGCATGGCCGCCTTTTGCTGTAATGGTAATATAAATTTCATCGGCACTGGCCATTACCATACCGGCTCTGAAACTCAATTGTCCCACTTCCATACCGGGGTGTACATGTAATGCAAATATTTTTTCCGGCTTCGGATTTTCAAGCACCCCTTCTTTTATCATATAACTGGCACCACCAGGGTTTTTTTCTTCACCCGGTTGAAAGATCAGTTTCACCGTTCCCTCCCAGTCCTCTTTTAATTCATTTAAAATTTTTGCAGCGCCTAACAAACAGGTGGTATGTACATCATGGCCACAAGCATGCATTACACCGTCGTTTTTAGATTTGTAGGTTACATCGTTTACTTCGGTAATGGGCAGTGCATCCATATCGGCACGAAGTGCAATTATTTTTTTATCCGGATTTTTTCCTTTTATTAAACCTACAACCCCGGAGTGGCCATTACTGTAAAAGGAATATTCCAGCCCTGTAATTTTTGTTGTATAAATTTCGAGGTTTCAAATTCTTTATAACTCAGCTCTGGGTTGGCATGAATATGATGGCGTACTGCAATAAATTCATCTGCATATTGTTTGGCCAGTTGTTGTATTTTTTCTTTCAGCATAAAATCATTCCAATCTTTATAAAAAAAACAAAAAAGAGTTTCACAAAGGAAACTCCATTCAAATTACGTTATTTACGGCATTTATTCTTCAACCGTCTCTTTATTCTTATCAGCTTTTACTTCTACAATTTCCGATACCAGATAAACATTGGAGCTAACAATTTTTGCCTTCGTCAGCATGGTACGGTATTTCTCTGCTTCTGCCTTCTCCACAAAATTGCCAAATTTAAGTTTTATAAACGGCGCCTGAAAAGTCATGTACACTTTTTGCTCGGGATAATTTTGTAATAACTGTGCCCTTACCTTCATGGCATAATTCCTGTCGTTACTGTTTACCACTAATAAACGGTAACCCTTTGCCGACCTTGGCCCAAGATTAGCGGCAGCATTAAACTCCGCCTCTTTTTTTGCCAGTATATCCAGCCTTGGGTCTTTGGTAACTGTTACCTTACCTTTTACTACAGAATCTGTAACTGTTGTTGCTGTTTGTGCGTTTGCAACTGCTACCAGTAAAAATGCCGCTATTAAAAATAAAGTTTGTTTCATGTGTTTATATTTTGCAAAAACTGTTCCATTAGTTTTGTTTTGCCAGTTCCTGTAAAAGCTGCATACTGTTGCTGCAGCCCAACCTGTTTGCACCGGCAGCTATTAATTGCCGGGCAAAACTATAATTTTTTATGCCATCACATGCTTTAATTTTTATTGCAGACGGTAAATGTTTACGCAACAGTTGCACCGTTTCAATAGTAGTTTCTTTTTCTGCATAGCCGGTACCTGTTACTACTGCATCCACACCGGCAGCACCGTAAATATCGCAGCAGGTAATTATTTCTTCATCTGTTAACAGGCTGCATTCAATAATCAGTTTAATAACTTTTCCCTTACCCCTTACAATTGGCATTATGGTACTGATCTCGCTGGCCAAAAACTGCCAGTCTTTATTTTTAACAGCACTGGTATTAATTACCATTTCCAGCTCATCGGCACCATCAATAATGGCCAGTACTATTTCGGCTAACTTGGCTTCAATTGCCGAGTACCCAAAAGGAAAACCAATTACTGTGGCCAGTTTAACCTTGCTGCCTGTAAGTATGGCGCTTGCTTTTTTTACAAATAAAGGTGGTACACAAACCACTGCAAAACCATGTTCTTTTGCTTCGGCACACACTATTTCCACAGCTGCAATAGTTGTAGTGGGTTTTAAAATAGTATGTTCAATATATGACGCTATATTCATATCCTTACTGCTAAAACGTAAAAATACTGCTTCCGGTCAAACTAAATTATACCAACGCTTGTTGTTCAAGCAAATCATTTGTTATTTTTAATGCTTAAACTTTCTTTACCAAAACTATTCCACATGCACAAACTAAAACTCCCGGCATTGCTGCTGGCATTTGTAATAAGCAGTTTACAAATACAGGCACAAGCCACTTTTCCAGCAAATGACGTAGCCAGCCCTAAAGACGGCAGCTATGCCTTTACCAATGCCACTATTGTAAAAGATGCACAAACCACTTTACAAAATGCCACGCTGGTTATACGCCAGGGCAAAATTGAAAATGTGGGCAATAATATCAGCATACCAAAAGATGCTGTGGTTATAGATTGTAAAGGCAAATACATTTACCCGGCCTTTATCGATCTGTTTAGCGATTATGGTATTACCACACCGCAACGTACACAAACCGACGGCAACTTTTTTGCCCGTCAGCAACTGACTTCAAACAGCAAAGGTGCTTATGGCTGGAATCAGGCCATAAAAAGCGAAACCGATGCCAGTAAAATTTTTTCCGGCGACGATGCTAAAGCAAAAAGCCTACGTGACCTTGGCTTTGGCGCTGTACTTACCCATCAAAAAGATGGTATTGCACGTGGCAGCGGCCCCTTTGTTTCATTAGCAACGCAGCCCGATAATTTTGTATTACTAAAAGAAAAAGCTGCTGCTTTTTATTCTTTTAGTAAGGGCACATCAACACAAAGTTATCCCGGCAGTATGATGGGGATGATAGCTTTACTGCGCCAAACTTATTTAGATGCTCAATGGTATAAAACTAATCCTGCAAAAGAAGGCACTAACCTTTCTTTAAAAAGCTGGAACGATAACCAGGCTTTACCACAAATATTTGATGCCAGCGATAAATGGAACGACCTGCGTGCCGATAAAATTGGTGACGAATTTGGCGTACAATATATTATTAAAGGCGGCGGTAACGAATACCAGCGCATAAAAGAAATTGCCGATACCAAAGCTGCTTATATTCTTACTTTAAATTATCCTGCTGCAATGGATGTGGATGATGCCAACGACCTGCGCTTTGTTGGTTTAGATGATCTGAAACATTGGGAACTGGCACCGGGCAATGCAGCTGCAATGGAAAAAGCCGGTGTTAATTTTTGTTTATCAACTGCCGACCTGGCCAATGCTGCCGACTTTATGCCCAACCTGCGTAAAGCCATTGAATATGGTTTAAGCGAAACTAAAGCGCTGGAGGCATTGACTAAAATACCTGCAGGCATTGTGGGTATGTATGATAAGATCGGCAGTATCGACAATGGAAAAATTGCCAGCTTCATCATTACATCGGGCCCTGTATTTGCAGAAAAAACTATTGTATTACAAAACTGGACACAGGGCATAAAAAACGCCGTTAAAGAAGAAAGCTGGTACGATGTAAAAGGCAGTTATAAATTAACTGCAAGCAATGCAAAGTCTTTTACTGTTGATATGAAAGATGGCGGTGTTGCCTCCTTTATTAATAAAGATACCCTTACCGGTAAATACAGTTACGATGGCAAACTGGTAAAACTAAGTTATACCGAAGGCCGTGGCAGAGATGCTAAAGAAACTATTTTAAGCGGTACTGCCAATGGCGATACCTGGAATGGTATGGGCAGAGATGCTGCAGGCAATACATTTACCTGGATGGCAACTTACGACCATGCCATGGAAGTAAAAGCAGACAGTGTAAAACCTAAAACACCATTGGTACTTGGAAAAGTGGTATATCCATTTTTAGGACTGGGTAACGAAGAAATGCCTAAAGCAGAAAACATTTTAATAAAAAATGCTACCGTTTGGACCAGTGATGCGGCAGGTAAACTGGAGGCAACAGATGTACTGGTAAAGAACGGGAAAATTGCTGCTGTGGGAAAAAACTTATCAGACGTCCCGATGGCTATCGGGACAAAAGTAATTGATGGTACAGGCAAACATGTAACCGCAGGTATTATCGACGAACACTCACATATAGCCGCTGCATCAATTAACGAAGGCGGGCAAAGTGTAACATCCGAAGTGCGTATTGCAGATAACCTTGCGCCGGATGATATAAATATTTACAGGCAGTTAAGTGGTGGTGTTACCACATCGCATATTCTGCATGGCAGTGCCAACACCATTGGCGGACAAACACAATTAATAAAATTACGCTGGGGCGCTAATGCCGAGGCATTGAAATTTGCCGGTGCCGATGGTTTTATAAAATTTGCACTGGGCGAAAATGTAAAACGCAGTTCAAGCACACAGGGCAATGTTCGTTTTCCTGATACAAGAATGGGTGTTGAACAGGTATTGACCGATGCTTTCACCAGAGCAAGTGATTATCAGAAAATGATGAAGACAAATCCATTAACAACAAGAAGAGACCTGGAACTGGATGCACTGGTGGAAATTATGAATAAGAAAAGATTTATTACCTGCCATAGTTATGTGCAAAGCGAAATAAATGCTACCATGAAAGTGGCGGAGCGTTTTGGTTTTCCTGTAAACACTTTCACACATATTTTAGAAGGCTATAAAGTTGCCGACAAAATGAAAGCGCATGGTGCCAACGCCTCTACCTTCAGCGATTGGTGGAATTATAAAATGGAAGTGCTGGATGCCATTCCCTACAATGCGTACATTATGCAAAAAGTTGGATTGAATGTAGCCATCAATTCGGATGATGCAGAAATGGCAAGGCGCCTTAACCAGGAAGCTGCAAAAAGTATAAAGTATGGCGGCATGAGTGAAGAAGAAGCCTTGAACATGGTAACTATTAACCCTGCAAAAATGCTGCATGTAGATAGTAAAGTGGGCAGCATTAAAGTTGGTAAAGATGCCGACCTTGTTGTATGGAGCGATAACCCTTTAAGTATTTATGCAAGGGCAGAAAAAACAATTGTTGATGGCACTGTTTATTACGACATGGATAAAGACACAGAATTACGTAAACGCAACCAGGCCGAAAAAGCAAGGCTGATACAAAAATTAGCTGCAGCAAAAAAATCGGCTGCGCCGGGTGGTGCACCGGGTAATTTTCAAAGGGCAAGGCCAAGGTTTGAAGTAATTAACAGCTGTATGGACCATGTACACAAACTTAGTTTGCTGGCTGTTGAGGCGGAAGAGATAAACAATTAATAATTAACAATGAATAATTAATAATACTGTAATGAAAAAAATATTGATATACTGCCTTACTGTTTGCATAATTGCAACAGCTACTGCACAGGAAACGGTTTATCCTGCACCGGCACAAAAAGAAACCATCGTGTTAACCAATGCCACCATACATGTAGGCAATGGCCAGGTAATTGAAAATGGCAGCGTGGTAATTACCAACGGCAAAATAACCGAAGTGGGTACAGCTGTTACCGCAAGCGGAAAGATGATCGACTGCAAGGGCAAACATATTTATCCCGGCCTGATATTAACCTCTACCCAAATGGGTTTGGTGGAAGTAGAATCGGTAAGGGCAACCAATGATGCCGGCGAGTTGGGAGAAATAAATCCCAGCATACGTTCTATTGTGGCTTACAATACCGATAGTAAAATAACCAACACCCTACGCCCCAATGGTATTTTACTGGCCAATGTAATTCCCGATGGTGGTTTAATTTCCGGCTCGTCAACTGTAGTGCAGTTAGATGCCTGGAACTGGGAAGATGCCGCTTACAAAATGGATAACGGTATTCATTTTAATATGCCTTCTTTACTGGCACGCCCTCGTGGCCGTGGTGGTTTTGGTGGCGGCGGGCAACAAAGCGATCCTGTAAAAACAGGACTGGAACAGATTGAAAAAGTAAAAGCATTTTTTCGTGAGGCCAAAGGCTACCTTGCCGAAGCCGGCCACGACAATACCAATTTAAAATACGAAGCAGCAAAAGGTTTGTTTAGTAAAAAACAAAAACTGTTTATCCATTGCAATATTGTAAAAGAAATGTTGCTGGCGGTTGACTTTGTAAAAGAATTTGGTTTTGATGTGGTACTTGTTGGTGCAATGGACAGCTGGCAGATAGCCGACATTTTAAAGCAAAACAATATGGCGGTAATATTAAATCAGATGCACAGCCTGCCTGCAATGGTTGATGATGATGTGGACCAGCCCTATAAAACACCTGCGCTCTTACAAAAAGCCGGTGTGTTGTTTAGTATTAACTATGCCGATGATAATACCCGTAACCGCAATATGCCTTTTAATGCAGGCACTGCTGTTGCCTACGGCTTAAGTAAAGAAGAAGCCCTTGCTGCTATTACATTAAACGCCGCAAAAATTTTAGGCATTGATGATAAAACGGGCTCGGTAGAAAAAGGTAAGGATGCCAATATTGTGGTAAGCGAAGGCGATATACTAGACATGAAAAGCAATAGCATTACCTACGCTTTTATACAGGGCCGCCAGCTAAACCTTGATAATAAACAAAAGCAGTTGTTTGAAAAGTATAAATACAAGTATGGTATAAAATAATTGCGATTATTTTTTTTTAATATAGATCCCGGTTTTGTAACCGGGATTTTTTTTATTACCAGCATTGGTTCACAGATTGAACTTTATTGGCGACGCTCCGTTCAACTACATATCATTGAGAAACTTTTATTACAACGTAGATAAATTAGTCAGTACATAAAAATATTGAAGTAGAATTCATTAAAGTATCAGAGTTGTGTATATTTATGTGTTGGCAGAAATTTTATGAGACATCGTATCCTAATATTATTCACTAGTTTTATTCTCACAGTATCAGCATTTGGGCAGACCGTGACTAATTGTTTTGAGATAAAATACCTTGACTTTTTTGGCCTTGAAAGTATGGACACAGTAAAATGGTCTTCATCACAACTTGACCCACTCTTATTGATTGATTTTACAAAAGCTATAAAAGAAAATTCAACGAAAACAAATTTTCTTATCCCTTTTATAGTTTTACAACTAAAGGATTATTTTCCCCTTTGCTCAAAACAGAGCGACACAACAACATACAGAAAGTTAACACAGCTTTACTCCAAAATCAGGCAACAGGATTTTTCAAAGTTAAAAATTCAACCAATTTCAGCACAGCTCGAATTTATAAGACAAGATTTTTATAGACAAGTGTTGAATGACTCGTTGTTACCTTATATGGGTTATAATATTGACGACGGTCCTTTTTACGGACATCTTTCTGAATATGTTCCTAACTACAAAGAAGGACAATCTTATAAGACTGATTTCGGAACGTTATTCATAACAAAGTATTCAAGCAAAGTATTTATTACTGTTTTGGATAAGCAAGGAAAGCATTTATGGACAAGAATAATGACGGGCAATTCAAATCGTCTTTTAACTGAAGTAATATTTTCTGAAAAAGATATTTTAAAAACATCGTTGGGATATGAGCTTCGTATGTTTTCAGAAGGTGAGGCTCTTAACTTGTTTTTAAAAAGCAGTGGTGAATTCAGGTATTATTTTCATTCCTGGTGACATAATTTCTTTACGCCGGTAGGCATTTCGTTAATTCCTCGTAAGCCAGCAGCAACAAACCCAATACGCCGCCGCTGGTCTCCACCCATAACTGTTCGGAAGAAATTTGCCTTTCGCCCCGATGGGGCTTTTATAGATATTTCTAAATGATTTCTACCAACCTAAAATGCCTATGGCATTAAAAAGACTGCATTTTAACTCCGTTAGGAGTAGAAGGTTGGTAGAAACCCATAAAAATATGTGTCAA